>JBCCHR010000265.1:0-4651 GCA_039028655.1 Bacteroidota bacterium | reverse complement strand
ACGGTATTTTCGAAAGTATTGTGATTTTCTATTAGTTGACAAGCCAAACGATGAAGTGCGATGTGTACTTCGGTTGCGTCTAGTAACACTTTTTGGCTCATAGAGGGGTCTGAATGATTATTCAGGGTGTAAAATTACGAGGAATAATTAAGAAACCGCAAAAACCCTGCACTTTTTTGGTTGATAACCGCCGGCTGCGTTAGGGATTGAGGCCAGTTACCCCCTCTTTTTGGGTGATATAACAACCAAAAAGAGGTGTAAGGCCGAAAGCCCGACGGCACCAAATAGCAGGCGTTTTGGTGCCGAAACGCCAAAAAAAAGCCCCTTTCCAAACTGAAAGAGGCCTTGTGGAAAGGGGGAATCTCTTGTTATTTCTTGACAAACAACTTATTGTATACTGCTGCGCTATCTTCGAACGTGATCTGGACGAGATATATGCCATTGGAAAGCGAGCTCAGGTCGATGCTGTTACCATCGTTGGCGTTGATCGTTCGAACCAGTGCGCCGTCGACGCTGTAGACAGAAACCTGGTCCAAGGGAGCGTTATTGGCATTGGTGATGGTAATGGCTCCCGTAGATGGATTGGGATACAACGTGACAAATTCGGTGGTTTGTTCCAGGTCGTTCGTGCTTAGTACAAGGCAATTGGTCATAAGGTCTTGCATGGCATTATTAACGTTAAGACGTCCTCCGGTGGTCGTGATCCCCTCCAATGAAGGATTGGGGTCCACGCCTTCCAGGATATAGTCGCGAACCATCCTCGCGGCCGCAGCGGGGTCGCTCATGGCCAGATTGGCCAGACTTTGGCAAGGGGCAGAATACAGTAGCGCGATGGTGCCTGTAACATGCGGCGTTGCACCCGAAGTACCTCCAAAACCACCATAACTATTGCCTTGGGAGGTAGTGTAGGCACCTGCTCCGGGAGCACCAAGATCGATGGTCTCCAAGCCATAACCGGCGTTGGTGACCTTGTTATCGGTAATGTCGGTGTTGGTAACCGTGATCAGGTATTCGCTGGGGCAGGCTGTGGGAAGGTCCCCGACCACATCGACGTCAAAATTTCCATTGATGGTCGCACCACAACTCAAGATCCCATTTTCTCCAAGGGTGTCGTACAAGGCGCACCAAAGCGGTGCGTCGTTAGGGTCGCCAAAGTCTACGCCCCAGGAGGCATTGGTGGAAACCACGAAAGCTCCCTCAGTACCGCCACTGGAATTGTAGAGCATTCGTGCCTCAAGGGCGTAACTATAGGCTTCTATGACCTTTGCTTCGTTGGTATTGAAGTTGTTTTTGATGACCATCACTTTCACGTCCCAGTTCACACCGGCAACGCCAATGCCGTTGTCGCCCTTGGCTCCCACGATTCCGGCCACAGGAGTTCCATGACCCCCGCCAGAGATGTTGTCGCTGTTGGTAACGATACTCCAGCCCAGGTAGTCGTCTATATAATTATTATTGTCGTCGTCGATACCGTTGTCGGGTATTTCGGCTTCGTTGGTCCATAGATTGTCTTCAAAATCGGTGTGATTGAGGTCGATCCCGTCGTCGAGAACGGCCGCCACGATCACGTCGCCGTTGGCGGTGGTACCACCCGTGGCTACTTCCCAGGCATCGTCGGCATCAATATCACGGTCATTTTCCTGAAAATACTGCCATTGGTTACCGTACAATGGGTCGTCCGGGGTATTCCCTCGGAGCCGTACTTTATGGTTTTTTTGGGCCACCAAAACCTGGCTATCACGATATAATTGCACGATGATCTCGTTCTCACTCATAGCAGTGGGAACCAGTTGCAGGCGCCAGATATTTAGCGGACGAGAGATCAATTGTGCTTCCTCTAATGCGAAGGAGGCATTTTCTTGCATGAGTTGGTCGGGGTGGCTGTTGGGTGTGAGCTGCACCAATACTTCGTTGGCCACGTAATTTAGTTCCTGGGCCGTCGTTATTAGAGTGAATGCACTGAGCGCAATAAGTAGGATCTTTTTCATGATATATTAATTTCTGGATTCGACGTCTTTATTGGTTTGAGCTTCGCTCACGAGATCGGAGGTCTTGAGTTGTTCGACTAGTTCCTTGTCTGTGATGGTTGCCTCATCGAAGGAAAAAAGGTAGATCTTCATGGGTCTGCTTACTACTTTTTCCTGCTGAAGTTGGTAGGCTTCAAAATCGGTTTCCAATTGCGAAATAGCATCATCGCTAACCATTTGCACCAATACGGTTTTGGTTACTTCGGAATTGGTCTGCTTAGATTTACAGCCAACTATGGCCAACAGCAGCGCTCCAAACAGGCAATATGAAAATAGTTTGTTCTTCATAGGCAGTATGAAGATACTTCCCGGGCGCTAAAAAATGACACGATATTAGGAAATAGTGAGACAAAAAAACCCTTCCGGATGGAAGGGTTTTGTTATCTAAAGGTCGAAAAGGCTTAGGCTTTTCCGTCCATTTTGTCCTTCAATTCCTGAAGTTTGGCATTGGCGTCTCCCAGTGTAGGTTTGGCCTCATCGGCTTGCTGCTTGGCTCTCTTAGCCGCTTGCTTTACGATCTTCGCTTCTTCTTCTTTGTGAATTGCCATGTGAGAGGCTACCACTTTCTTGAATTCTTTGTTGAATTCGATGATCTGGAATTCGGCTTCTTCTCCTTTTTTCAGGTCGGTTCCGTCTTCCTTCTCCAGGTGGCGCTTCGGTACGAAGGCAGTGATATCATCATTGAAGTGGATCACAGCACCTTTATCGACCATCTCACTGATGGCAGCAGTGTGCTTGCTTCCCAACGCGAACTCCTTAGAATACTTATCCCATGGGTTCTCGGTAGTTTGCTTGTGTCCAAGGCTCAATTTACGTCCTTCCACATCCAATTCAAGTACGATCACCTCTAACGAATCACTGATGTTGGTAAATTCGCTTGGGTGTTTCACTTTCTTGGTCCATGACAGGTCGCTGATGTAGATCAAACCGTCGATCCCTTCTTCCAACTCAACGAATACACCGAAGTTGGTGAAGTTTCTCACGATACCGCTGTGCTTAGAGCCAACAGGGTATTTGGTGGTGATATCGGTCCATGGATCTGGCGTAAGCTGCTTGATACCCAAGCTCATTTTACGCTCCTCACGGTCCAAAGTAAGGATCTGTGCTTCCACTACGTCACCAACGTTCACGAAATCCTGAGCACTGCGCAGGTGGGTAGACCATGACATTTCGCTTACGTGGATCAATCCTTCCACACCTTCGGCAACTTCGATAAAGGCTCCGTAATCGGCGATCACCACTACTTTACCTTTCACATTATCACCAATTTTCAATTCCTCACCTAGGGCATCCCATGGGTGTGGGTTTAATTGTTTCAATCCAAGCTGGATTCGAGTTTTATCTTCGTCAAAATCAAGGATCACAACGTTTAGTTTCTGATCCAATTCAACGATCTCATTCGGGTGGTTGATACGCGACCAGGAAAGATCGGTAATGTGTACCAATCCGTCTACACCTCCAAGGTCTACGAATACTCCGTAAGAAGTGATGTTCTTCACCACACCTTCGAGAACCTGTCCTTTTTCAAGCTGCCCGATGATCTCTTTCTTTTGTTCTTCGATGTCGGCTTCGATCAACGCTTTGTGCGAAACTACTACGTTCTTGAACTCGTGGTTGATCTTCACCACTTTGAATTCCATCGTTTTTCCAACATACACATCGTAATCGCGAATAGGCTTCACGTCGATCTGAGATCCTGGCAAGAACGCCTCGATTCCAAAAACATCCACGATCATACCACCTTTGGTACGACATTTTACATAACCGTTCACCACAGTTCCTTCGTCGTGAGCCGCGTTTACGCGATCCCAAGCCTTGATGGTACGTGCTTTACGGTGTGAAAGGATCAATTGTCCGGTCGCATCTTCGCGAACGTCGATCAATACTTCTACTTTGTCTCCAACTTTAAGGTCCGGGTTGTAACGGAACTCGTTCAACGAGATCACACCTTCACTTTTGGCATTGATGTCGATGATGGCATCGCGATCGGTTAGGTGAATTACTTCTCCTTCCACTACTTCGTCGTCCAAAGTGTCAACGAAATTCTCGGCTACCAGTTTTTCGAATTCCTCCAACTGCTCACCATCCACAGGGTCGATACCCTCTTCGTAGTTGTGCCAATTAAAGTCTTTTAGGAATTTTTCGGGATCTGCTTCTTTTGCTGAGATCTCTCTTTTGGGTTTCTCCGCTACTGCTTTTTCTTCAGTGGCAGCGTCGGCGGTGGCCTCTAAGACTGCTTCGGCTTTTGCCTCGGCAGCGTCTTTTGCTTTAGAAGCCGCTTTTTTTGTTTTTTCTTCAGCCATTTTGTACTGAGCTGCTTTCGCTGAACGACCTTACCTATATTATGTAATGCGTCCTTTCGAAAGCGGGTTTGTATTCTGTGTTCTTTCTGAAAGCGATCACAACCATCCCACAGAAGGGTTTTTGTTTGTTTTTTTGTTTGTTCCTCTTCCTTTCAGATAAGGTTGCGAAGAGGATTTTACACTCCGAAACAATGCAATTGCGTAGGAGGGCTGCAAAAGTATAAGTTATTTTTTGAAATACAAAGGGTTACTCGTATGAATTGAGGCGTGATCCGCATAGGAAAAAGTCCTCCATAGATGAGATGGGACGCAAAAATGTTT
>JBCCHR010000264.1:0-4716 GCA_039028655.1 Bacteroidota bacterium | reverse complement strand
GAGGAAGAGGCTCAGTTCGATGCGACCATGGAAAAGGTGATCGAACTCACCCGCTTTGCCCAACACAAACAGGAGATGCCATTCTCCGTCTTCAAGCCCACTGGATTGGGACGATTCGAGATATGGCAAAAGATCACCGAAAACCAGGCGCTGGATGAGAAAGAGCAGGAGGAATGGAAACGTATTGTCGCACGATACCATGCTATCTGCAAGGTGGCCCACGAATGTGATGTGGTTTTGCTTATTGACGGAGAAGAGACCTGGATGCAGGATGCAGCTGATGAGCTGTGCCAGCAAATGATGGAGCAATACAACCAGAACAAACCCATCGTATTCAACACACTGCAATGCTACCGATGGGACCGACTGGAATACCTGAAGGAACAGCACCAATTGGCCAGAGAGAAAGGTTATCGACTAGGGTTTAAAGTGGTACGCGGGGCTTATATGGAAAAAGAGAATGATCGGGCCGAGGAGAAAGGTTATCCTACTCCCATTTGCGCTAGCAAGCAGGCAACCGACGACAATTTCAACGCCGTGGTGGCTTATATTCTCGACCATTTGGACGACATATCCTTATTCCTTGGGTCGCATAACGAACACAGCAGTTACCTCGCCATGGAGATCATGGAACAAAAAGGAATTGCCAAGGACGATCCTCGGGTTTGGTTTGGGCAACTCTATGGCATGAGCGACCATATTAGTTATAATTTGGCCGATGCCGGCTATCGTGTGGCCAAGTATATTCCGTTTGGCCCGGTCAAGGACGTGATGCCGTATCTCATTCGCAGGGCCGAAGAGAATACTTCGGTGGCGGGGCAGACCAGTAGGGAACTCGACCTGTTGAAACGCGAGAAAAAACGCCGGAAGATCTAAGGCGTTTGCGAATCGTTTCGTAATTTGAGCCTACGTTGCCCGTAGAAGTCGAAGGGCATTTATTCAGAATAAAAAACAACAACGATACAATGAGCGTAGTGGTACCAACATCATCATTCGATTTTTTAAAGAAGCTGAAAAAGAACAATCACCGGGATTGGATGCAGGAGCACAAGAAGGAATACCAGGCGAGCGAAGCGGACTTAAAGAGTTTTTATACTGAAGTGGAGGCAGGTCTCAATGAGAACGATGAGATCGGGAAAACCAAAGTATTTCGTATCAACCGCGATATCCGTTTCAGCAAAGATAAAACACCCTATAATGTGCACCGAAGTGTAAGTTTTAGCAGGGCAGGAGCGCATCGCAGGGGTGGTTATTACCTGCGATTGGAACCCGGTAATTCGGCGATGGCAGGCGGATTCTTTGGTCCCGAACCAGCCGATCTGCTACGCATACGCAAGGAGTTTGAAATGGACGCTGCACAGATTAGGAAGATCCTTGCAGCTCCGGAGTTTCAAAAGGCCTTTGGTGGCTTTGTGCAGGAGCGAGCGGTGAAGACAGCTCCCAAAGGGTTCAGCAAAGAACACGCAAACATCGACCTCATCAAGTTAAAAAGCTATATCGTGGTGCACAATTTTACCGATGCTGAAGTGCACGCCAAAGATTTCAAGGACAAGGTCGTGCATCATTTTGAGTTGCTACGACCATTCTTCGATTATATGAGCGAGGTACTTACCACCGATCTTAACGGTGTCTCATTGCTGTAATGATCCTTACACGGCAACAAACTCCAGTAGCTGTATGTTGCTTTTCAATCGCTCCTTCACGATGTTCATCATGCGCTTATTGAGTGCCGAGGAGTTTTGGATGTAGGTTTCATATTCCATGAGAGTGAATTGCCCGATGATGATACCCTTCAACGAATTTCGAAACTTGGTGTCCTTGTGGATCGCGTTTTCGATATAATCCATTCGTTTCTCAATAGACAGATCGTAGAACACATTCTTGTGCTTACGGGCATAGTTCCTGAATACAGCGACCAGGAGGTCGTCTTGTAACTTGGCTATGGGCCGTATGGTAGCATTTTGAAATTGTTCTTCGGAAGACATTCCGGGGAGTATTTTAGCCGAAGGAATATCCGGACGTAACTCCAGCAGCGTACTATCGCGTCGATTCATGACTGTAGTGTTTAACTAAAATTAGAAAACAATTGGCTTGGTTGATTCGGGCCCCGACAGAGTTATACACAATGATGTTAACAAGGAAAGTGGCTACAAAAAACAATCCCGCGAACGCTGCCAGGCCTTTGTGGATGGGCCGTGGTTGCGAATTCGCGGGATCGTCAGTCTTAATCGGGGAGTCCTACATAGACTGTACGTACTCTTCCCTGGATTTTAATTCGGGTTTGGCGATGTCATTCTTTTCAAGGAAGCTCATGAATTTCTTGCCCTCCTTGGCCATGATGGCTGCCAGTCGTTCCTTAGCTGTTTCAAATTCCTCCGAAATGAGTTTGAAATTTTCCTTTCGCGCTTGGGAAACTCCTTCGTAGCTACTGGCAACTCCGGAATACAAATTGCCCATGCGCTCTCTCAATTCAGGTTCGGCAGAGGCAACGTAGTTGTCTCCGGTAGTGATCACAAGATCCTTGCGCAGGTTTTCGAGCGCATCATACAGCTTGGTAGCGGTCTTTTTGCTCTTTGGGTGCGATTCCATGACCGCCATGGCCTTTTTCTGAGTCTCGCTTACTTCGTAGACCATATAGGCCAGGTCTTCCACCATATTAAAAAGTGTGCCCGTTAATTCTTCCTGCTCCTTACGATCTGTCAGAGTAGTAAGAGAAGAGTCGTCGTACTGTACCTCTACAACGTGCTCGTAGGCCTTCTTGCCCTTGTTGAGCACGATCTTGTATTTCCCTGCAGGAACGCGCTTGGCGGTGAATCCACCAAAGGCCAGGGTTTTTCCTTCAGCCATTTTAGGTGGTTTGCTGATGTAGTTCCAGTTCACCACATTGATTCCCTTCGATTTACCCGGACTCAAGGAGGTTACTTTATTACCTTCCATATCTTGTACTTCCATGGTCATCTTTCCGAAGGTATGACGCTTCTTGAGGTAGTAGATCACTCGGGCAGAGGTCGATTTGTTTCCGCCAACGAACTGGGTTTCGTTTCCAAAACCTCCGGCGAAGCCACTTTCCTCCACCATGGTAAATGGTTTGGTTTTGAAGAAATGCACATCTTTCGCCAAAATTTCCTGGCTCAATTCGCGCAACGGACTAATATCGTCCAGGATGATCACACCTCTACCGTGTGTTCCCATCACGATATCATTGGTTTGTTTTTGCATGTCTATAAAGTGGATGGCTACGGGTGGCATATTGTTGGTAAACTGCGACCAGGCCTTTCCTCCATCGATGGTAACGTAGAGACCAAATTCGGTACCCAGGAACAAGAGGTTTTCGTTCTCGTAATCCTCCTGGATGTTGCGAACAAAGGCATTTTCCTGGATGTCATCAGAAATGATGTTATTCCACGTCTGACCAAAATCCGTTGTTTTCAAGGCGTAAGGCTTGAAATCGCCATGCGTGTGTCCGTCGAATACTGCATAGGCCGTTCCTTTGCCATGTACACTGGCCTCGATGTGATATACCCACGTATTGGCCGGGATACCGGTAAGATTGGCTGTAACATTGGTCCAGGTTTTTCCGCCATCGCGTGTTACCTGCACGTTTCCGTCATCCGTACCTACCCAAAGGATATTTTCGTCCAGTGGAGATTCGGCAATGGTAAATATGGTGGTGTGATTTTCGGCACCACTATTGTCCATGGAGAGTCCTCCAGACTCTTCCTGATTTTGCTTGTTAGGATCGTTGGTCGTAAGATCTGGGGAAATAATGGTGTAGCTGTCTCCCATATCGTCTGAGCGATGTACAAACTGACTTCCCATGTAGAATCTGTCCGGTTTGTGATGGCTCACAGCCATGGGTGCATTCCAGTTCCAACGCAGTTTCGCCTTGCCTTTTTCCTGCAACGGCTGGATGGTCTTGGTGCGGTTACGATCGGCATCATAACGCCATACGTTATCCGCCCCCTGCATTTCAGAATAAATAATATTCTTGGTAGGATGCTTCAAAACTCTAAAACCGTCGCCATAACCTACGCTATTCCAGTCGCGTGCATTCACGCCACCGGGCGAGGAGGAAGGGCCGTACCAACTTCCGTTATCCTGCAGTCCGCCGTAAACGTTATATGGCTCGGCATCATCCACACTGATATGGTAGAACTGAGAAAGTGGCATGTTCTCGACGATTTCCATGGTGGTTCCACCGTTCCACGAACGGTACACACCTCCGTCTGTTCCTACAAACATTTGATCGCTGTCTTTGATATGAAAAGCGATATCGTGGATGTCGCTATGCATACGTCCAAGGTCCTTGAAGGTTTTTCCACCATCACGGCTGATCGAACCATTTAATCCACCTTTCACAACGACATCAGGATCACGGGGATCGATGGTAATTCTTGAGAAATAGAAGGGACGTACTACGAGTCCGAAGTCGTTGTTGAGGTGCTCCCAGTTTGAACCGGCATCGGTCGATTTCCACAAACCATTCTTGGTCTTGTCTTCGGTTTCAAGTACTGCGTAGATAATATTGTTGTCGCTTGGCGCTACAGCCACCGCGATTCTTCCCAAGTCTCCCGGAGGAAAACCATTGTGGATCTTGTTCCAGCTCGCACCACCATCGGTCGACTTGTATAACGCACTGTTTGGGCCTCCGGAGGCAAATCCCCAGGCGCTTCTTCGGAACTGCCACATGGACGCGTACAAGATGTTCGGGTTCTT
>JBCCHR010000263.1:0-4723 GCA_039028655.1 Bacteroidota bacterium | reverse complement strand
GTCGGCCAATTCTTCGATCAATCCCCAGTTCTCGGGGCCTTTGAGTCCACGACCTCCTGAAACCACCACTTCTGCATCGGCGATGGTCACCTTGTCGGTTGCCTTGTCTACTGAAACTACTTCCACGCCGCCGCCGCTAATTTCCGGTGAGAAGGCTTCGGCAGTTGCAGAGGTAGGCTGTTCAACAATTCCAAATGAGTTCTTGCTAAGTCCAATGATCTTAACATCGGTATTGATATGAGTATGTGCGAACGCTTTGTTGGTAAACACGCTGTGCTTCACGGTAAAAGGGCTGGTGCTTACGGGCAATTCGGTTACATTGGGTACGTACCCTGCTTCCAAATCAATGGCCACCAAAGGTGCCAAGAACTTGCTATTGGCACTGGAAGACAACACGACCACCGATGCTCCGGCCGCCTTGGCGGCCTGCGATATCGCACCAGCATAGGCTTCGGCATTGAATTTGGCCAGGCCGTCGTCATTGATCTCCATCACTTTGGAAGCGCCAAAAGTTCCTAATTCGGCTGTGTTCTGGGCATTGATCGCAACGGCAGTGACCGTTGTTCCCATGGCATCGGCAACTCCTTTGGCATAGGATACTGCTTCTTGCGCAATTTTCTTGAAAGATCCGCCTTCCGATTCTGTATATACGATTACTGACATATTAAATAACTTTTGCTTCGTTGTGTAATAGATTGATAAGGTCGTCGACATTGTCCACCAGTTTCACGGCTCCCTTGGGTGCCGGTTTCTCGAACTTGGCAGCTTGGGTTCCGGCAGTGGCGTCCACCGGGTCTTTTACGTGAAGGGGTTTCGATCTGGCTTGCATGATCCCTCTCATGTTTGGAATGCGAAGATCACTTTCCTCCACCAGGCCTTTTTGTCCGCCGATCACCAATGGCAGGGAAGTTTGTAGAGTTTCCTTACCGCCATCGATCTCTCTTACTGCTGTGGCGTTTTGTCCGTCCACTTCCAGGCTGATGCAGGTGTTTACGAAGTTGGCACCAACCATCTTGGCGACCATTCCCGGTACCATACCGCCGTTGTAATCGATCGATTCTCTACCGCCGATCACGAGCTCGTACCCACCTTCCTGGATCACATTGGCCAATTGTTTGGCAACCGAATAGCCGTCGGTGGCGGGCATATTTACGCGGATCGCTTCGTCTGCTCCTATAGCCAAGGCCTTACGCAGTGTTGGGTCTGTTTCGGGTCCACCCACATTTACCACATGTACGGTGGCTCCTTGTTTTTCCTTGAACCACATGGCTCTGGTCAACCCAAATTCGTCGTTTGGATTGATCACATATTGCACGCCTTGCGTATCGAATTGAGTATCAGCTTCGGTGAAATTGATCTTCGAAGTGGTGTCCGGTACGTGGCTTATACACACTAAGATTTTCATAGGTTATGTTTTATAAGAATTGTATGTTTGAATGTTGTTTTTTTGAAGGCACGAAGATACAACTTTCCTTCATATTTTCCTATGCATGCATAATAAATTTTAAGAAATAAATTCCGAATTTGTGCTGTAGAATTTCTTCAGAACAACCAAATAATATTATTTTTGTTTTTCCTGAATTTTTAAAGGGTTCTTCGGAAGGATTTGGTGCGCCAGGATGCCTTCAGCAAAAGAACAAAAAAGTCGAATTAAAACGATACCGCCAAAGCGGGCAGCTTATGAAAACACTGCAATTTAGAGAGGCCATCTGTGAAGCAATGAGCGAAGAAATGCGCCGAGATGAGACCATTTACCTGATGGGAGAAGAAGTGGCCGAATACAATGGTGCCTACAAAGCTAGTAAAGGAATGTTGGACGAGTTTGGCGAGAAGCGTGTGATCGACACCCCCATTGCCGAGCTGGGTTTTGCTGGTGTGGCGATCGGATCGGCGATGAACGGAAATCGTCCCATTGTGGAATTTATGACCTTTAACTTCTCATTGGTGGGTATCGACCAGATCATTAACAATGCTGCCAAGATCCGTCAAATGAGTGGTGGCCAGTTTAATTGTCCCATCGTATTTCGGGGTCCAACGGCCTCAGCGGGCCAGTTGGCTGCGACGCATTCTCAGGCGTTTGAGAGTTGGTACGCCAACTGTCCGGGTCTAAAAGTGGTGGTACCCAGCAACCCAGCCGATGCCAAGGGACTTCTCAAGAGTGCCATTCGCGATGACGATCCGGTGATCTTTATGGAAAGCGAGCAGATGTATGGCGACAAGGGGGAAGTGCCGGAAGGTGAGTACCTCATCCCATTGGGAGTGGCCGAGAAGAAACGAGAGGGAAAAGATGTGACTATTGTTTCCTTTGGAAAGATCATTAAGGAGGCTTACAAGGCAGCCGAAGTTCTGGCCGAGGAAGGTATCGACTGTGAGATCATCGACCTTCGTACGGTACGACCTATGGACACGGATGCCATTCTGGAATCGGTCAAGAAAACAAATCGTCTTGTGATCCTGGAAGAAGCATGGCCCTTTGGAAATGTGGCAACGGAAATTACATACCAGGTGCAAAACCACGCTTTCGATTATCTGGATGCACCTATCGAAAAGATCAACACGGCAGACACACCAGCACCTTATTCGCCGGTGTTATTGGAAGAATGGTTGCCCAACAGCAAGGATGTGATCAAAGCCGTAAAGCGAGTGATGTACCGATAGTCCTATTGATTATTGTTCGCTTCACTTTTTTATTTGCTCAAAATTTTTGACGCTTCGCGTCGTTACCTACTTATGAAACACCTCTATTTGGTCTTCTTTCTCCTGCTTGCTGGTGCGGTTTCCGCCCAAACGAAGGTAAGCGGTGAAGTAAGAGACGAATACGGGGATCCGGTGGCTTTCGCGAATGTTATCTTCAAAGACTCCAATGAAGGCACCATTACCAATGAGAACGGTCGATTTTATCTTGAGAGCGACGAGAACCACGACGGTTTGTGGGTGTCGTTTGTGGGGTACGAGCTCAAAGTAGTGCCGTTGGAAAAGCGAACTACCTACCAACTTACTGTAACCTTAAAAGAAGAAGCCGCCAATCTGGAGGAGGTGGTTATCTACAGTGGTAAAACCTCGAAAAAAGACAACCCGGCTATTACGATCCTCCGAAAGATCTGGGAGAATCGTCGCGAGAATGGGGTGAAGAAGTTTGACCAGTACAGTTACGACAAATACGAGAAGCTGGAGTTTGACATCAATACCATCGATTCTTCCCTTATCAAAAGCAAGATCTTTAAAGGCATGGAATTTGTCTGGGAGCAGATCGATACTTCCAATATTACAGGGAATTCCTATCTGCCCATTTTCATCAACGAGGCCTACTCAAAGGTATATGGAGATAACCTGTTGAACAAAGAGAAGGAGATACTGGAGGGCAATAAAAATTCGGGCTTTGAGAATAATCAAACCCTCATCGCCTTTGTGAAAGACCTTTATAAGGAATATGACGTATACGATAATTACCTGAAATTCTTTGACAAAGCCTTTACCAGTCCGTTGTCGCGTACGGGAATTGACGTTTACAATTATGTACTGCTGGACAGTGCTTATCGTGACAATAAATGGTGCTACAATATCGTGTACTACCCAAGACGTAAGAACGAGCTTACGTTTAAGGGCGATTTTTGGGTGAATGATACCACCTGGGCGATCAAAGAGATCAATTTACAGGCCACCAAGAGTGCTAATCTAAACTGGGTGCGCGAGGTCTATATCGAACAGGAGTTTGATGTGCTCAACGATTCTATCTTTCTAATTACGCGGGATTATTTCCTGAGTGATTTCAGCCTAAGAAAGAAAGAAGAGGCCCAGGGAATTTACGGCAAGCGTACCACGTTGTTTGATCATTACGCCTTTGATGAGCCCAAGGACAAGTCGTTTTACAAGGAGCAGGTGGATCCTTATCAATTGGAAATTTACAATCGTCCTGATAGTTTTTGGGAAGAACGCAGGATGGAACAGTTGAACAAGGACGAGAAAGGGGTATACGCCATGCTTGATACCCTAAAGAACGTACCTCGATTCAAGGCCCTGTACAATATTGGTGCTACCTTGGCCAGTGGGTATTATCAGATTGGTAATATCGATGTTGGGCCGGTGTTTTCGGTATTTGGGTTCAACGAGGCGGAAGGATTGCGCATCCGATTAGGAGGGCGTACCTACTTTGGGCAAAACGATCCCTGGCGATTGGAAGTATTTGGAGCTTACGGATTCAAGGATCAACGTTTCAAGTATGGTGTTTCGGGTAAATACTTGTTGGATCGAAAATCACGATTTACCATTTTTGGCGGCAACCGAAAGGACGTAGAGCAAACGGGTGCCAGTCTTACAACGACCACCGATGTTTTAGGTCGTAATTTGGCGTCCTCTGCACTGATCTCGGTTGGAGCCAACGATCGGCTCACTCGGGTGAACCTTACCACCGCTGGATTTTCGGTCGATCCGGCCAAAAACCTCACCTTGCGACTTACCGGAACATATCGAGCGTTAAAATCAGCTACTGAAACCTTTAGCCTGGAATATCTGGACGAGAATGGGGCCATTCAAAACACGATTTCACAACCCGAGGTGCAGTTGGGGGTGTTCTATACGCCTAAACGAAAAACGTCGGGCTATGGCGTGGAGCGAACGATCATTAACGAACCTCGGCCTCGGCCAGGTCCGAGATCTCTGCAAGGCCGCAGAAGAAGGGTTCGACGGTGTCGTCTGCAACCCTCTCTAAAGTGGCCGCGTGCGG
>JBCCHR010000262.1:0-4749 GCA_039028655.1 Bacteroidota bacterium | reverse complement strand
GGTCTTTCAGAGATACCCGTTGTAGAAACCAAACCTAATTACGGTCTTTCCTCTTCGCAAAAACGAATGTGGATTTTGAGCCAATATCAAAATGTGTCTGGTGTCTATAATATTTCGGGCTATTACTCTCTTGATCAAAGCTGCAATCTGGATCATTTCAGAACTGCGATCGATCAGGTGATCGATCGTCATGAGATATTGCGCACAGTGTTTAAAGAAGATGAAAAGGGTGCGGTGAAGCAATGGATTCTATCGAGGGAAGACATTGGCTTTGAGCTACAAGAAATCACGGAATTGGAGGTCTTGAAAGAATTCGACCACCTAAAGGAATTCTTGCATTCCGAAGCGCAAAAGCCCTTCGATCTTAGTACCGGACCCCTTCTTCGTGTAACGATGATCCATTTGGAGGACGGTAGTTTTGGGTTTCATTATTGCATGCATCATATCATCTGTGATGGCTGGTCTATGAATGTATTGGTGAACGATACGCTTACGTTTTATCAGGCTTTGGAACGGAAAGAAACGGCTAATTTGCCAGAGCTTCGTATTCAATTCAAAGATTTCTCCGCCTGGCAAACAGCGCAATTGAAGTCGGCCGAATACGAAAAAAGCAAGGACTATTGGCTGGACAAACTTTCTGATGAAATTCCTCTTATCGATCTTCCTACCTATAAGCTTCGTCCAAAATTGATGACCTTCAATGGGCGTAGATTGACTACGGCGCTTTCGGAAGAATTATCGACAGCGTTGAAGGAATTTTGCAAGCAACATGGTGGCAGTTTGTTCATGGGGATTTTGACCGCATGGAAATCACTATTGTATCGATATACAGGCCAGACAGATATCGTTGTCGGCACCTCTTCGGTGGAGCGAGAAGATAAGGAGCTAGAGCATCAGATAGGATTTTATGTAAATACCATGGCCATTCGCAACTCCATCGACCCGGATCTCAGTTTCGAGAGTCATTTCAAGGCCATCCGAGCCTCTGTGATCGATGATTATGCCCATCAGAAATATCCTTTCGATAAGCTACTTGAAGAACTTAATTTCTCTCGTGATACGAGTCGTAGCGCCCTTTTTGACGTATTTGTGACCATGCGAACCACCGAGAAAAGTGATCAGCACCTCAACGACGAATCACAATTTGGCATTTTGGATCACGGGAAGACGGTTTCCAAGTTCGACCTCGACCTGGGTATCACCGAGTTGGGTAATTGCATTGCGCTCGATATGACCTTCAATGAGGACGTCTATGAGAGCGAAACGGTGGTGGCATTGATGCAGCATTTCAAGCAATTATTGTCGGCACTACTGAAGCATCCAGATCTTCCGATAGACAAGGTGGATTTTCTTTCTTCGGAAGAAAACGATCAACTACTTCATACTTTCAATGATACGGATGTCGATTTCGCGACCGACCGAAGTGTGATCGATATGTTTGAAGAGCAAGTGAAACAAACACCAGACCAATTGGCGGTGGCTTGCAATGGTAAAGAATTGTCGTACAGGGAATTGGATGAGATAAGTAACCAGGTGGCCAATATCTTGATCCATACGCATAACGTGAGCCGAGGAGATGTGGTGGCTATTCAATTGGAACGCAGCGAATGGGCTGTAGTCGCCCTTCTCGGAATTTTGAAAGCCGGTGCTGCTTATCTGCCCATCGATCCGGACCTACCGGATTCCAGAAAAGAGCATATGGCCACCGATGCGCAGATTGGTGTGATGATCACCCAGGTCGATTATATGTTCGACAGCGATTTCTTCCAGGGAGCACTGTTTGTGATCGACGTCGAGATCGACGATTCTGCATCGAAGGAACCGGTAGCGACGAATGCGAATCCGGAAGACTTGGCCTATATCATTTATACTTCGGGCTCGACCGGCTTGCCGAAAGGGGTTTGCGTGGAGCACCATAGCCTCCTGAACTCCACACTGGCGCGAGGTGCGTACTATTCGAGCCTGGATTCGTTCCTGTTGGTTCCCTCGTTCTCCTTTGATTCTTCCATCGCGATCATTTGGAATACGCTTACTACCGGTGCAGCATTGCATGTAGTTTCCAATGAGACGTTGAAAGATCCTCAGCAGGTGATCGGAATTTTAACTGACTATCAGGTGCAGGGCATGCTCTGTGTACCTTCATTCTATAAATTCCTAATGAACGAATCGGAGTTTGAACAAACCTCGTTAAAGGTCGCCATCCTTGCCGGAGAATACCTTCCTGAGAATCTGGTGATACGTCACTATGAGCTGTTTGCAAATTGCGAACTCTACAACGAGTATGGGCCAACCGAGAACACGGTTTGGGCCAGCGTTGCAAAGATCGATGCAGAGTTTGATCGTGTTACCATAGGACGACCCATCAACAACTGCCAGATTCATATCCTGAACAATCAAATGAATCTCATGCCCATTGGGGTGGTAGGCGAATTGTACATCGGGGGTAAGAACCTTGCCGCCGGATACCTCAACAGACCTGAGCTCACCGAGGAACGATTTGTGGCGCATCCGTTCGAAACGGGTGAAAAACTATACAAAACGGGTGACCTGGGAAGGTGGTTGCCTGACGGAAACATCGAATTCATGGGTCGGGTTGACGACCAGGTTAAGATACGCGGATTTAGGATCGAATTGGGAGAAATAGAGCAGCAGCTTCAGGCCAAAGATTATATCAACAATTCGGTAGTTTTGGCGCGCGATTCCGAAGACGGATCTAAAGAATTGGTGGCCTTCGTCGTTTCTGATGAACCACTAAAACTGAAAAAGATTCGTGAAGACCTCGGCGCGGTCCTACCGGATTATATGATACCTGCGCGCTTTGTTCAACTGGATAAAATTCCACTCACGAAGAACGGGAAGATCAACAAAAAGGCCCTTCAACAATCCGATGCAGACGAACTGGCGAGTGGCGCAGATTTCAAAGCTGCCAGTACTCCGGAAGAAAAGGTGCTTGTTGGGGTGCTTCAGGATGTACTCAAGCGTGAAAACATCAGCGTAAAGGATAGCTTCTACAACCTGGGTGGCGACTCCATCAAATCGATCCTGGTAATCTCGCGACTCAAGCAAAACGGATACGCACTTAAGATCGATGATATATTACGGTACCCGGTGATCGACGAATTGGCAACACGCATGGTGGTGAATGTGCATCAGGTAGATCAATCCGAAGTTTCAGGAGCGGTGGCATTAACCCCTATTCAGCATTATTTCTTCGGAAATGAGTATGTGGAAAATAAGTCGCATTACAACCAATCTGTTCTACTGGTTTCAACTGAAAGAATCGACAGTACCGTATTGGAGCAATGTATCGAATCGCTGGTAGCACATCACGATGCGTTGCGTATGGTATTCAGAAAAAACAAAGAAGGCTATGAGCAAGTAAACCTGGACGCATCTCAATCGCGATATACGGTCGACTTTTATGATCTCTTGGAAAGTGAGGATCCGTTTCAGGAAATGCATAAAATAGGGCAAGGCCTACAGAGCAGTTTTGATCTCGATAATGGGTCATTGTTCAAAGTAGCGCAGTTTCGCCTGCCAGATGGCGACCGCCTCGCCTTGATCTCTCATCACCTTATAATCGACGGGGTTTCCTGGCGCATCCTGTTAGAAGATCTGGCCACGCTTTACGAGCAAATTAAATCTGGATTCCCGGTCAACTTACCTGCGAAGACCGATTCGTTCCAACGGTGGGCATCGCTCCAACAAGAATATGTGAACGATCCGGCCCATCTCAAGGAACGCGACTACTGGGAGCAAATTTTGCAACAGCCGTCTTACGGCATCCCATTTTTACAAAAGATCGATAAGAAAACACTAGGCGCTCAAGAAGAATTCTCTTTCCAACTGGACCGAACGACCACCAATCTATTGCAAACCAAATTTCATAATGTTTATAGCACAAGCATCAATGATTTCCTGCTGGCCGGCCTGGCGTTGGCCATGAAGGAAGTGTATGGACTTGACAGATGTGTGCTGGAAATGGAAGGTCATGGACGGGAGGAGCTCTTCGAGCGCCTTGACATCAGCCGTACAGTGGGTTGGTTTACATCCCTCTACCCGTTGGTGCTGGACATGAACGGAGTGTCAACCAATAGGGATGCTTTGATTCATGTAAAAGAAAACCTTAGAAACGTTCCCAACAAAGGAGTGGGATACGGGATGTGGCGCTTCCTCACCAACTCTTTTGAGCACCCTGTGAAGCCAACCGTTTCGTTCAACTATTTGGGCGATTTCGGAGAAAGTGCCGGAAATGCCGATATTTCTATTTTTAATTTTTCTTCGGAATCCATTGGTGCCAACCTGGATGTGTTGAACGAGAAAAGTCCGATGTTGCATGTCTCCGGAATGATGCTTTACGAACAATTGCGTATGTCAATTCGATTTCCAACGGCTTATTACGATACCGGAAGCATCAAAGAATTGCTCGCCTCCTACGAAAGGCACCTTCAAACGCTGATCGAAGATATCTGTGCGGATGAGGCGAATTACGTAACACCTTCAGACCTCACATTCCCGAATCTGAGCATGGAGGAGCTGTCAAAAATTACCAGTCAGGGCGCTATTGAAGATGTCTACCGGCTTTCTCCTTTACAACGAGGTATTTACTACGATTGGATGGCTGCTGGTTCTTCCTCCTTGTATTTTGAACAGACTTCCTACCGGCTAACGACGAAAATGGACTTGGAGACCGTGGAAAAAGCCGTCCACAAACTGTTCGCTAAGTATGGCGCTTTGAGAACGACGTTT
>JBCCHR010000261.1:0-4767 GCA_039028655.1 Bacteroidota bacterium | reverse complement strand
TCGGGATCGGGATATACAGAGAAAATGATCGACAGTGTAACCATCTCCAATGGGCTGGTATGGACGAAGGATGCCAAAACGTTTTACTATATCGACACACCCACCGGGGTGATCCGGGCCTACGATTACGACCCGGTGTGGGATACTATTTCCAACCCACGTGATGCGGTTACCGTCCCGGAATCGTTGGGATTCCCGGATGGAATGGCCATTGATGCTGAGAACAAACTATGGGTGGGTCTTTGGAATGGTAATGCGGTGGCCCGCTTCGATCCTGAGACGGGCGAATTGATTTCTAAGATCGAAGTACCGGCGCACAACGTAACCGCTTGCGCCTTTGGCGGCCCCAACCTGGACAAGCTGTACATCACCACGGCTAGTTTGGATATGACGGAAGAGGAAAAAGAACGATACCCGTTGGCGGGTTCTATTTTTGTCGCGGATCCGCGGGTGAAAGGAGTAAAAAGCACTTTGTTCAAGACGGAACAACAGGATATAGACGAACTGTTAGAGTAATAGGATGATCGTGATCATGGGTGTAAGTGGCTGCGGGAAGACCACCGTGGGCAAGGAATTGGCAGGGCAACTTGATTTGCCTTTTTATGATGCAGACGATTTCCATCCGCAGGAGAATATTGATAAGATGCAGGGTGGAACGCCGCTCCAGGATGCGGACCGATGGCCCTGGCTACAGATTTTGGCGCGGGAAATGAAAGATTGGTCGGCCCATGGCGGTGCGGTTTTAGCCTGTTCTGCCCTGAAAGAATCGTATCGGGAGGTCTTGACCTCGGAAGTCCAAGTGGAATGGGTGTTCCTGCACGCACCTTTTGAGATCATTTTCGACAGGATGCAAGCTCGTGAGCACTTTATGGATCCTGGTTTATTGCGGTCGCAGTTCGACACTTTGGAGCCTCCCTCCTACGGTATTCACGTGAACGCAGTAGCGACTATAGACGAGATCGTTTCAGAAATAACAACACAATTAGAATGACAAAAGCAGTATTTGGGATCATTGGATTGGGAGTAATGGGAAGCAGCCTCGCGAAGAACATCGCCGGCAAAGGGATTTCTCTGTCCGTATATAATCGAACCGCTCCCGGAGAGGAAAAAGTGGTGCTCGATTTCCTGGATGAGATGGATCTGGAGCACGTGCAAGGACACTTGCGACTGGTAGATTTCGTAGGATCGCTTGCTCTTCCAAGGAAGATCATGATCATGGTGAGTGCCGGACCGGCTGTGGATGCCGTGTTGCAACAACTACAACCCCTGCTCGATCCCGGAGATGTGGTGATCGATGGTGGTAATTCGCATTATCAAGATACCCAACGACGCGCAACGCACCTCGCCAAGGACCTGGTCCATTTCCTGGGGATAGGTGTTTCCGGTGGCGAAGAAGGAGCGCTTACTGGGCCGTCGATGATGGCTGGCGGTGCTGCAGATGCCTATTCCATTGTACGGGAAGTACTCGAAAGTATGGCGGCCAAGGATGCCAACAAACTTCCTTGTGTGTCCTTACTGGGGCCCGATGGCAGCGGACATTTTGTGAAAACACTGCACAACGGAATTGAATATGCCGAAATGCAGCTCTTGGCTGAATGTTACGATCTGCTGCGATCGAAGCGTTCTAACGAAGAGATTGCCAACATTTTTGATGGCTGGCGCGGTGGTGGACTGGATAGTTTTTTACTGAATATCACCGTTGACATTCTTCGATTCAAGGATGGCAAGGACTATCTGCTGGATAAAATACTGGATGTGGCAGGGAGCAAAGGTACCGGAACCTGGTCGTCGCAAGCGGCACTGCAATTAGGGGTGCCGGCCACCATGATCCAGGCGGCAGTGAACGCTCGATTTCTTTCATCCATGAACGATAAAAGAAAGGAGTACAATGAATTGAGAACACATAACTCAACAGATGGTTCAATAGATGCTGAGGCGCTCAAACAGGCGTATACAATGGCCAGGATCATCAATTTTCACGAAGGGTTCCGCATTTTGAAAGCCGCCTCTCAAGAATATGGTTGGGACTTCGACCTTAGCGAGATCGCCCGGGTGTGGACCGAAGGGTGTATCATTAAATCGGCCATGATGCAACAACTGACAGGAGTTTTGAAGCAGACCGACGATATTTTCCGGGTCACGTCATTCCGGGATGCACTTAAGAATTCGTCTGCATTGAGGGTTACGTTACAATATGGCGTCTCCAACCAGGTGCCCACTCCCTGTTTGTCGGCGGCTATGCAGTATTGGCTTTCTATTTCTTCGGAATCATTACCGGCCAACTTGATACAAGCGCAGCGCGATTATTTTGGGGCGCATACCTATAAACGTAACGATCGACCTTCATCAGAAGATTTCACCACCAATTGGAAAACACATGGATAGCACCTTATTGATCGCCATTGGCGCAGGCATTATTGTATTACTCGTTCTGATCCTGAAATTCAGGATTCAGGCCTTTATCGCGTTGCTCATCGCAAGTATCGTGGTGGGGATCATCGCCGGTATGGAGCCCATCGTGATTGTGGAAACCATACAGAAAGGTATGGGCAGCACTTTAGGATTTGTAGCTGTGGTGGTGGGACTTGGAGCCATGTTCGGTGCGATTTTGGAGCATTCGGGTGGTGCGGAAGCTGTGGCCTCTTTCTTGTTGAAACACTTCAAGGAAAAGGGTACTTCCTGGGCGCTCATGCTCACTGGCTTCCTGATCGCCATTCCGGTGTTCTTTGATGTGGCCTTTATCATTTTGGTGCCCATGATCTACTCCTTGCAGCGTCGTTCGGGTAAATCGCTACTCCTCTACGGGATCCCATTGTTGGCCGGATTGGCCATCACCCACTCTTTCATTCCACCCACACCCGGCCCTGTGGCCGTGGCCGAGATCCTGAATGCTGATCTGGGTTGGGTGATCGTCTTTGGTTTTATTGTAGGGATACCCACTGCCATCCTCAGCGGACCTGTATTTGGACGGTATATTGCCAAACGCATTCACATCGACGCACCAGAACTTATCGACAGCATTCAAAAAGAAGACAGTACACGTCCCTCGGTAGGTATGATCCTGGCGATTATCGGACTTCCCATCATCCTCATCGTGTGCAACACCCTGCTTACGAGTCCGCTGGCCGAAGGCTGGGTCTCGGATTCGGTCATCAGTTGGATCGAATTGATCGGTCATCCTTTCTTTGCGTTGATCCTGGCCAATTTGATTGCCTGGTACCTGCTGGGCCTTCGTCGTGGTACATCAAGCAAGATCCTTCAGACCATCACTGGCAAGTCACTCGGACCTGCAGGGATCATTATCCTGCTTACGGGTGCCGGTGGAGTTTTTAAGCAGATGCTCATCGAAACCGGTACGGGAACCATGCTGGCCGACTATTTTAAGGAACTGGGACTGGGTATTTTTGCGGTGGCATTTATCCTTGCCGCTTTGGTACGAATGCTGCAGGGTTCGGCAACGGTGGCTATGATCACCGCCGCAGGGGTCGTAGCAGCCTTTCTAAAGGCCGATCCCCTAAGTGCCATGGATACTGCCTTACTGGTGATCGCCATTGCCTCCGGGGCTTCCATACTCTCCCACGTGAACGACAGCGGCTTCTGGCTGGTGAGTAAGTACCTGGGAATGACCGAGCGACAGACTTTCAGAAGTTGGACTATCATGACTACTATTTTGGCGTTGGTGGGTATTAGTACTGTGGCGGTATTGTCGTTACTGGTGTAGTGGTTTATTTAGGTAAGACGATAATACCCACACTTCAAATAGGCCCCTTCCGGAAAGGCGATGGGATGGTCCACATCGTGATAGGTTTTTTGTTCGATGGCAAATCCTCTTCCCGAGGCTTTTAGGGCTTCGGTATTGATTCTGAAGAAATCATCGGCCACCACCCGGGAGGAGCAGGACGCCAGTACCAAAAGACCATTCCTTGCCGTAAGTTGAGCACCCAAGGCGGCCAATTGCGCATATTTCTTACGTGCCGCGCCTGCTTCCTTAGCGCTTTTTGCAAAGCTCGGAGGATCGATCACAACGATATCGTAGGTTTTCTTTTCTGAAATAAGTCGTTCCATGATCTCAAACGCATCACCGGCCAGGGTATGATGTACGCCGCTGAAATCATTGAGCTTTCCATTCTCCACAGCCAACTCCAATGCCTGCCTACTGATGTCGACACTGTTTACCTCTTTCGCGCCACCTGCCAGGGCGTGGACCGAGAAGCCGCCAGCATAAGAAAATACATCCAATACTGTCTTCCCCTTGGCTTGCAACCCTACTGCCCGTCTGTTGTGGCGATGATCCAGGAAATACCCGGTCTTATGACCCTTGATCACATGAGCCGAGAAATGCACGCCATGCTCCACAAAAGGTACCACCTCATTGTCCAAAGAACCATAAACCACCATGCCATCGGCCAGGTCCAATGAAGTATCCGATTCCAATTTGCGACTCAATCGGAGGACCAGCGTCTCGCATTCAGACTGTGTCAACAGCGCTTCGAAAATTGGTTTCAGATATGGAAGCCAAATGGTAGAATACAGTTTCACGACAAGGACTTTGCTATAGACATCGGCGATGAGGCCGGGAAAGCCATCGTTCTCGCCAAATAGTAATCGGTAGCTATTGGTGTGAGTTTGCAACAAGTCATTCCGCAGAGAAAAAGCAGCCGAGATCCTTTCAGCAAAAAAAGAAGCATCGATGGTTGCGGGTCCGCCAAAATGAAGCATTTTAATACGTATGGGCGAATCGGGATCGTACAACCCCACTCCTATCAC
>JBCCHR010000260.1:0-4815 GCA_039028655.1 Bacteroidota bacterium | reverse complement strand
TTGTGCTCTATTGTTGAGAGCATCCAAGAACACACCCAAGTTGCCTGGGCTTCCATCATATTGCACTGGCAATGATTCTGTTGCTTTATTCCAAATGTTGGAACCTTCCCATGTGGTGTAGTCGATGATGCCGATTTGTGCTTGAGCCGTCTGGTACTGGGTTTTCATTTTTTCTGAAGCAGCTTCCTCTTTCTTAGCAACTGGTGCTTCTTCTTTGGCAGTTTCGTCCTCAACAACCTCTTCCGGAGCATCAGCCACCGGCGCTTCCTCAGCCTTCGCTGTCGATTTCTTAGCTGTGGTCTTTTTAGGCGCCGTTTTCGTTTCAGTGGCTTCGGCGGTTGCCTCCGGCTCGGCCTCAGCCTCAGCCTTGTCGGCCTCCAGGTCGATCTTACCAACCTTTTTCGGACCTTCTAATTTGGCTTCTGCCTTGATCACACGAGATTCGGGTTGTTTTTCTTCCAACTCCTTCTCTCTTGCCAATCGCAATTCTTCCTTTTCCTTTCGCTTTTCTTCTCCTACCTCTTTGGAAGCAACTTTCTTACTCTTATCGGTTTGGAACTCATCAAAAAGCACTTGGTATTCGGCATCACTGATCTTGGTCGTTGGACGCGGCTCGATCTCGTATCCAGTGGCAGCCAGATGCTCCACGGCACGATCGAGCGAGATGTTGAACTCCCTTAATACCTTACTAAGTCTCATTGTTTTTACTTCCGACATATAATGCTTTCCTGTTATTCCTTTTTTATAATTGAATCGTAAATGTAATCAAACTTTCGACTACTCTTCGAATTCTTCCTTCAATATATTCACTACTTCCTGAATAGTATCCTCCTCCAGTTAGGTACTGCTTACTAAAAAGGGTAATCCTTTTTCTAATACACTCTTAGCTGTGTCCAGTCCGATCTTTTTAAATTCGTCGATCACCCAGCCTTCGATCTCATCCGAGAATTCTGTGAGTTCCACATCCTCTTCGGCTCCTTCTCTCAAGACGTCGATCTCGTAACCGGTTAACTGACCGGCCAATCGAATGTTATGCCCTCCGCGACCAATGGCCTTGGACACCTCTTCCGGCTTCAGGATCACCTCGGCTCGCTTAGAGTCTTCATCGATATTGATCGAAGTCACTCTTGCAGGACTCAACGCTCGCGTGATAAACAGATTGAGATTATTGGTGTAATTGATCACATCAATATTCTCGTTCCCCAATTCACGAACGATACCGTGAATACGAGAACCTTTCATCCCTACACAGGCTCCAACCGGATCGATACGATCGTCATAAGAGTCGACCGCCACCTTGGCCTTTTCCCCCGGAATCCGAACCACTTTCTTCACACTGATCAATCCGTCAAAAACTTCCGGGATCTCTTGCTCGAAGAGTTTTTCAAGGAATAACGGATTGGCTCTGGACATGATGATCGCGGGCTTGTTTCCTTTCAACTCCACACTTTCAATGATACCCCGAACGTTGTCTCCCTTACGGAAGAAATCGGACGGGATCTGTTTGTCCTTAGGAAGGATGATCTCGTTCCCATCGTCATCCAAAAGGATCACAGCACGATGGCGAATATGATGCACCTCGGCGGTGTAGATCTCACCTTCCAATTCCTTAAAGTGCTTATAGATGTTGGTATTGTCATGCTCGTGGATCTTGGAGATCAGGTTTTGGCGCAGTGCCAAAATACTACGACGTCCCAGGTCGATCAACTTTACTTCCTCAGAAACATCTTCCCCTACTTCAAAGTCGTCCTCGATCTTACGAGCCTCACTCAGGGAGATCTCTTCGTTCTCATCTTCCACTTCACCGTCGGCAACTACCACACGGTTTCTCCAGATCTCTAAATCCCCTTTGTCGGGGTTGATAATGATATCGAAGTTTTCGTCGCTTCCATATTTCTTCTTTAATGCATTTCTAAAGACGTCCTCGAGGATGGCCATCAAGGTCACCCTGTCGATAAGCTTGTCATCTTTAAACTCCGAAAATGATTCGATCAACGCAATATTCTCCATATCATTCTAATTAAATGTTACCATAACTTTTGCTTCTACAATATTTTCATAAGGCACTATCGCCTCTTTTTCTACGGTTACTTTTCCCTTACCAACAGGCTTGGGCTCACGAGCCTTCCATTGCAAGGTGATCGCCTCCTCATTGGCGGCGGCTAATTTCCCTTCCAATTGCGCTTCACCGGTCTTCACTGCCAGTTTACGACCCAGGTTCTTTTTGTACTGCCGTACCAATTTCAGGGGCTCAGAAACACCGGCCGAAAGTACTTCCAGTGAGAAATCCTCTTCTTCCCGATCCAGGTTGTGCTCGATGGCGCGACTCACCATGATGCAATCTTCTACCTTCACTCCCTCATCGCCATCGATGATCACCTTGATCCGATTCTCCTTATCGATCGACAGGTCGATCAAAAAAAGAGCAGGATTCTCCTCCAATACGTTTTCCAAGAGTTGGGTAACTTTCTTCTGCATCAAATTAGGCTATAAAAAGAGGGGACTTTTCGTCCCCTCACCTCTTCGCTAATAAATTCGGTGCAAATATACTAACTTTTTCATTAACATAAAAACCGGAACGTGTCATTATAATTTTGTATTTTACTACTAACAATAACCTTCCAACATAGGGCAAACAGTAGATTTGTGAGGATTGATCGTTCGCGCTTAAAAGCGGTCCGAACGGGGATGCTCCAGTCTCGTCTCTATCTTCGGAAATAAACCCATATCCATGAAACGAATTCTCGTCCCCACCGATTTTTCGATACAGGCGGAAAATGCTCTCAAAGTGGCTGCCCAACTGGCTCGAAAAAACAACAGTGAGATCTATCTGGAGCACTCCCTAAATCTCCCCTCTCATCTAAACGATGCAGGACAAACAAGTACCCTACCGGAATCGCTTTACTTTATCAAACTGGCCGAAAACGAATTTTCAAAGATTCTCAAGCGACCTTACCTCGAAGACCTCGTGATCAATCACGCCATTGGCCACGGAGAGATCTTCGACGATGTAAAACAAACGGTCGAAGAGCAGAACATCGACCTCATCGTCATGGGCTCGCACGGGCTTAGCGGTTTTAAAGAAATGTTTATTGGTAGCAATACCGAGAAGGTGGTTCGTACCTCCGACATTCCGGTATTGGTGATCAAAAACGAGCACAGTCAGTTTGAGATCAACGACTTTGTGTTCGCCACCGATTTCTCGGAAGAGTGTCGCGCACCATTTAAAGTGGCTCAGAAATTTGCCAATGACGTAGGCGCCAAGATTCACTTACTGTACATTAATACCCCGAGTGGCTTCAAAACCACTTCCGAAGCAAACAAAATGATGCAGCGCTTCCTTCAAGGGATCCACATCGAAAATCATACACTCAATATCTATAACGACTCCTCTGTGGAAAAGGGCATCCTTGGATTTGCCCGGGACCACAATGCGCAACTGGTAGGCATGAGCACCCACGGCCGAAAAGGAATTGCGCATTTTTTCAACGGGAGTATTAGCGAGGACCTCGTAAACCACGCTAATATGCCCGTGATCACGTTCAAGATATGATAAGACAGGGCCTGTGGTTTGCCCTGTTGCTGCTCGTTGTGAGTTGTGGTGCCCCAATCAAACACAGCGGCAATACGATCGAAAACGACACCTCCGTAGGCGTCGTAAAAGAAGACGAACCCATTAATAACAATACCCAACCTATGCCAGCCATACCCGAAGGAGCCGTTACCGGCCTTTTTCAAACCAATGCCGCTCCCTTTTACGCCGCGGTTACGGAGATCGACGACGAAAACGCCACCACGCGTATATCCTTTGAGAACAGCGATCTGTCTGCCATTGATATACCGGAGTCCAAAGGTGCCATCCTGCAAAACGTTCAATTCGACGGCTTTGAGCGGGATGTGCTTTTGATCAATTCGGTGTACAAAGACCCAATTTTCAGGAAATTCTACCTCTTCGCCCTCACGGACGAGGAGTGGAAACCGGTGGTCGATGGCTTCATCCTACACGTGGATAATATTGATGATGCTACCCTCCCCATTGCCATAGACCCCTCCAATCCCAACAAGATGGTACGGTCTTATTCGGTGTTCGACATGGATCCTGAGAGCGACACAAAATACACCTGGATTTTGCATCAGGAAACGGTCGATATTTTACAACGGTAGTAGGGCGTTACCCTCCTACGCCTCCCACCTTCGCTAAAGGCTCCGGCAGACAAGGGCTTCGGAGGGTCGGGCTTTCGTGTGTACACGGTACTTCACTCAATCCCTAACGCGAAGGCCCGTTCCTTGCAGACGGGCTTTATTAGAGGTTGCCGAAGCACCAAATTGTCATTTGATGCCAGGTCAAAAAAAATCCCAAATCGAAATTTGGGATCTTGTCAGTATCGGGTCTTAATTTATGCCATCGCATTCTGCGGGGCCCAACTGGAACACAACATTCCGGGCGCTGCCTTTTGAGGATTCGCACAACTGGGGCCTTCATGCCTGGCACAGGTCACGCAATTGGGGTCATTCTTTAAAGCCGCCTTCATTTCAAAGCTATCACACGTATATCCCGCGCTAACATTCACACCATGAACACCACATTGAGCGGGCATTTGAAGGTGCTCACAATTACCACAACTATTTCCTAATCGAATTGCCATAAGAATGAATTTAAGGGTTATTACAGGTCAAAACTAGACAACTCCCTTATTAGAAACAATCTAAATAGTTGAAAACGCGCTCTTTATATTTAGACCTATTTAAAATAGACCAACATTCTAGTAAAGAATGATCGTCTAAAAAATTGGCTTTCAGTCCATTCAATTGCAG
>JBCCHR010000259.1:0-4826 GCA_039028655.1 Bacteroidota bacterium | reverse complement strand
TGGCACTTAAACGAGATAGCAGTCGTAGCCCACTTTTTGATGTCATGGTCGTACTGCAGAATCAGAGGAAGCTTCAGGCGTTTCAATCCATACCGGATTTGGAGGAATTGCAAATTGAGCGTTACCAGATCGAACGATCGAGCACCCAATTCGACCTTAGTTTTGAATTCACTCAGGAAGAGGACGATTCCCTGGTCGTGGAAGTTAATTACAATACAGACATCTATGCAGGAGGGTTTATCGAGACGATGATCCGGAATTTGGAAGTGTTTATAAAAAATGCTCTTTCGGATCCCACCCAGGACATAGGAAAGGTTAAAATGATGAACCCGGCCCAGGAAGAACAGTTACTTACTGCCTATCATGGACCTGAGGTATCATTTCCAACGAACAAAACGGCCATCGACCTCTTTGAAGATCAGGTAAAAGCAAACCCGCAGCACATGGCCATTTCATATTCAGGAATGGAATACTCATACCAGCGTTTGCAAGAAGAGGCAAATAAACTGGCCAATTACGTACAAGCTCAACATGCGCTTCAAACTGAGGACTTGGTAGTGGTTATGTTGGAAAGGAGTGATTGGTTGATCATTTCGTTATTGGCAGTGTGGAAACTGGGTGGGGCATATGTACCCGTGGATCCGACCTACCCGGAAGAAAGAATTGATTACATCATCGATGATGCCAACGCAAAACTTTTAATCGATTCCTCATTCATCGACACATACCAGAATTCCAACCACGAAGAAAGCACGACACCTGAACGAAATCTATTGAGTTCGAATCTTGCGTATGTGATCTATACATCCGGCTCTACCGGAAATCCGAAAGGTGTTATGATCAATCATAGCAGTCTTGTTAATCTATGCAGTTGGCACCAAAGGACCTATCAAGTGGATGCTACCAGCCGGGGTGCGATGTATTCTGGAATTGCATTCGACGCTTCCGTGTGGGAGATCTATCCTTATCTGTTGGCGGGTGCTTGCCTCTTTCCCATAGGGGATGATGCGGTGAGGTTGGACTTAAAAAAACTAGTGGCATTCTATCATTCGAATAAGATCAGTCACACCTACTTGCCCACCCGCATTTGCCGGGATCTGCTCGATGCACAGGTAGAATTACCGTTCACAACTGTGCTTACTGGTGGTGAGGCATTGCGTTATGAGGGTACACCCTCCTTTAAAGTATTTAACAACTATGGTCCTACAGAGAATACTGTGGTGACCACCTATTTCAATTGCGACAACGAGCTTGGATCGAATGTACCTATAGGCAAACCCATTGACAATGTTAAGGCCTACGTACTTTCCAATTTCGATCTACTTCAGCCTATTGGCGTCGTAGGTGAGCTTTGTGTATCGGGAGCGGGAATATCGCGGGGCTATCTTCATAAAACAACCATGACCGCGGCGTGTTTCCAGCCCAGTCCGTTTGACTCGGACGATAAAATATACCGAACCGGCGATCTGGTGCGCTGGCTACCCACTGGCAATTTGGAGTTTATGGGTCGTAAAGACCACCAGGTAAAGATCAGGGGGTATCGAATTGAATTGGGAGAGATCGAAACTGTATTGCAGCAGCATCCGGGCCTGATTTCGCAGGCGGTGGTTACTGTTCAAGAAATTAAACAGGAGGATCATTTGGTAGCATATTATGTTTCTGATGTTACTCATCAGGCGGCCGAGTTGCGAGCATTTTTACAAACCAGACTCCCGGACTATATGGTTCCAGGCTACTATCAGGCTTTGGAGTCGATTCCGCTTACTTCCAACGGTAAGGTCGACAAAGACCAACTGCCCAAGGTTGCTGCCCATCGACAGGTTGGAAATTTATATGTAGCACCTGGTACTCCTACGGAAATGAAGGTGTTGGAGATATGGCAAGAACACCTTGAGGAGCCGCAGATCGGCATGAACGATGATTTCTTTGAGCTGGGAGGTCATAGTTTACTGCTTACTAAGTTGATCAATAGCTATCAACAGGTTTTCGAGGTATCTATTGATCTAAAGGCTGTGTATACCCATACCACGCCAAAAGCGCATGCCGGACTTATCGCCAATTCCGATGACGCAAGTCTGGGCAAGATCGAAGTTGTTCCTACCTCAGAATACTACCAGGTATCACCTTCGCAGGAGCGTTTTTGGTTACTGTATAAGTTCAAGGGAGCCTCACGGGAGTTCAATATTTTTAGTGAATTACGGCTGCCGGGAACCCTGGACGTAAATGCCTTTCAGAAGGCTTTCAAAAGGCTGGTTGAACGGCATGAAGCCCTGCGCACATCCTTTGTGGAAGTGGACGGGATTCCAATGCAAAAAATTGCTGTTGCTTCACAGGTGACCATCCCTGTTTATGATTTCGAAAATAAAGACGAAGCTCAGGACAGCGTGCACAGTCATGAATTTGATCTGGATGCTGCACCCCTATATCGAGTGGCATTGCTGGACGGCCCGAAAGGTGCTGTTTTGTATTTCTCAATGCACCATATCATAAGCGACGGTTGGTCCATGCAGTTATTGGGCAAGCAATTGATGGCCGATTACATCGCCATTCGCTCAGGAAAGGCTATCGTCAATGATGCTCCTGAAGTACAATACAAGGACTATGCGGCCTGGAAAAAACAATTACTCAGCGATCCACTTATGGATGTACAACGGCTGTATTGGAAAGAGCAGTTGGCCGGAGAGATTCCTTACCTGCCGCTGCCATACGACCATGCTCCCAAACACAAAACCAATACCACTGAATCTGGCTACCACAAGATGTATCTCGAATCGCAGTCGATGGATGCGATAGTGGCTGTATTGAGGGACAATCGCGTTAGCGAATTCTCGTTCTTCCTGGCCACCTTGTCCATTTTGCTTCGGAGGCTCACGCAGCAGGAAGATATTTTGATCGGTATTCCCGTAGCTAATAGAAACCACTATCAACTAAAGGATGTTGTGGGTTGTTTTCTGAATACATTGATGATTCGAAACCGGGTGCAGGCGGATAAAGCCTTCGATGGCTATTTAGAAGAGGTGAATGCCGTAATCATGGAGGCGCTGGCGCATCAGAATTATCCATTCGAGAAATTATTGGAGGACCTGTCCGTACCCAAAGATCATGACCGTTTTCCATTGAGCCCGGTCTTTCTTAACATGTCTGAATTTGAAGCTCGGGTGACCGAGCGGTTGGACGACTTTTCAACTCATGCGGGAACCATCGACGCAACGCCAAAATTCGATCTTGAGTGCTACCTCAAACGGTTTGAGAACGGATACGAACTCAATTGTGTGTTCAATGCCGAACGATTTATGCCGGAGACCATTGCCTATTGGATGGAAGCCTGGTTGGATATAGTGGCTCAAGCCCTTCAGCAACCTGCGCGAAGTTTAAACTCGTTTTCCATATTTGATACGGCCATGGCCACGGTGGAAGATCCTAAACCTTCCAATGAGTTCGAATTTTTTTCAGCAAAAGAAATTGAACAGAGTATCGTGAGCCGTTTTGAAGCTCAAGTGGCTAAAGTACCAGAAAACACGGCGGTTTCCGGATCATCCGGAGCATACACCTATTACGAACTCAATGCCGCGGCCAATGGTGTTGCCCTACAGATCCTCGAAGGCACAAAACAAACCTCCGCAAGGGTTGCGCTGCTGCTGGACCACGATGCCACCTGTGTGATTGGCATGCTGGCAGCGCTTAAAGCTGGGTATTCGTACGTGCCCATCGATATCAACAATCCCAACCAAAGGATCGAATTCATTGTAAACGATGCCTCCTGCGAGATGATCGTATGCACCGAGCGCACACTCGAGAAGGCGAAAGCGATTCAGGAACGGCTTCCCGATGTTGGTTTGGTTGTTTTTTCTGCGGAAGACAGAGCGGCAGACACCCCTAATTTGGATATAACAATAGCTCCCAAAAAGGAAGCCTACGTGTTATATACTTCGGGCTCAACGGGCAATCCGAAGGGCGTGGTACAGATCCATCGCAATGTGATGCATTACATCAGGGTGTACACCAATGCTACCCACATTTGTTCGGAAGATCGGTTGAGCCTCTTTAGTACCTATACCTTCGATGCCTCTGTTAAGGACATTTTTGGAGCACTGCTCAACGGGGCACGCGTTTGTTTATATAACGTATTGCAAGAGGGTACGTCCAGACTGCCTGAATGGCTTTCAGAAGAAAAAATTACCATCATACATATGGTGCCCACGTTGTTCCGATTCGTGATGAGCGAGCTAAAGGAAGACACCGTCCTGGAACATGTTCGATTGATCGATATGGGAGGAGAGGCGAGCTTTCGAACCGACTTCGAGTTGTTCAAGAAACATTTTAGAAAAGGAGCACTTTATGTGAACGATTACGGTCCAACTGAGGCCACCATTGTTTCACAAAAGTTCTTGTCCCATGATAGTTCGAACACACGTACCGCGATCCCGGTAGGCAGATCGGTTACTGGAACCGATGTCTTTTTGTGGGATGAGCATCAAAACACGAAAGGCATTTACGAGGAGGGAGAGATCATTTTTAGATCCGATTTCCTTTCATTGGGTTATCTTAATCGAACCGAGCAAACTTCCAGGGTATTTATTCCTGATCCGGATGACCCTTCAAAGCGCTTGTACCGCTCCGGAGATATTGGCAGGATGCTGCCCTCGGGAGAGATCGAGTTTTTACAGCGCAAAGATTCGCTGGTCAAGCTCAACGGAATGCGCATCGAACTTTCGGAAATCGAGGCTCGAATGGAGCGCCTTGAGCCAATAATGAAAGCTGTTGTGTTAGTAAAAAAGGTGCAGGAGCAGGAATTTCTTACGGCCTACATAACTAAACTGAGACAT
>JBCCHR010000258.1:0-4857 GCA_039028655.1 Bacteroidota bacterium | reverse complement strand
TTAAAATATCCAATGAACTGAATACCTCGTAATTACCTAAATTATGTTAAGAAATTAAAAATACGTGTTAGCACGTATAGATTTTCTACTCTTCTTACCTATATTTGTTACTTAGTGAATGTGTATCAAAATAATTTTTTGTGGGGATAAAAAATTGGATTTTGATACTTAATTTAAAATTTACTAAGTTAGGTTTGTTATAAGTGCTGCATTCGTGCAGCACTTTTTATTTGTTTTATTCTGAAGAAATTCCCACGTCACGCAGCAACCTTGCTGGCCTTATTCTTCTTACCCCTTAAAGTTGGCAAGCCCTTCCTGCAACCATTCCAGGTAGTCGTCCCCATCCGGGGTGTATCCTACCGGACGATTCAGTAAATTGAAATCGGCATCCATTACTATATAATAGGGTTGCGAGTTGTTTTCAAAATTGATGGTCTGAAAAGTGGCCCACTTATCCCCTATGGTCTTAATGCTTTTTACATTCCCACCTGGCTTCAAGTAATTGAATCGGTCCTCTTCGTCCAATTCCTTCCGGTCATCCACATACAACGAAACAAGTATGTACTCTTCATTGATGATCTTAAAGATATCAGGCTCACTCCAAACCTGCTCTTCCATTTTACGGCAGTTCACACAGGCCCAGCCGGTAAAATCCAGCATGATGGGTTTTCCCGAAACTTTGGCCGCTGCCACTCCTTCCTCAAAATCTTTGAAGGCATTCAATCCCAGTGGTGCACTGGTTCCTTTGTCGTAAACACTGTAAAACAGAGGTGGCGGGAAACCGCTCAACAACTTAAGGTTGGCGTACTTTGTGTTCGTTAATCCGGGAGTGAGATACAGCATAAATACGACGCTCAAAATCCCCACTAGCAAATTTCCCTTCGGAATAGGCCTCTTCTTCGGGCCGTCGTGTGGGAAGCGCATAAATCCGAACAAGTACAGCGCCAATCCAAGGGCACAGACGATCCAAATTCCGAAGAAAATCTCACGCTTCAAGAAACCCCAGTGCTCCACAAGGTCGGCGTTGGATAAAAATTTGAAGGCAAGCGCTACCTCGATGAAACCTAAGACCACCTTTACCGTATTCAACCATCCACCACTTTTTGGTAAGGAGTTCAATAAATTCGGGAACATGGCAAAGAGGGCAAAAGGCAATGCCAGTGCAAGCCCAAAACCACCCATACCCATCGATAACTGGATCGCACCGCTATCACTGGTTAAGGAACTTCCCAATAAGGTCCCTAGAATCGGGCCCGTGCATGAAAAGGAAACGATCGCAAGGGTAACCGCCATGAAGAAGATACCTAGCAAACCGCCCAAAGTGGTTGCTTTTTTATCCATTTTCGAACTCCACGAACTCGGTAAAGTGAGTTCAAAATAACCGAAAAAGGAAAAAGCAAAGATCATGAAGATCGCAAAGAAGATAACATTGAGTACCACATTCGTGGATATATTATTAAGGATCTCCGGATCCAGCGAATCCAGTACGTGGAACGGAATACTCAGCAGCACGTAGATTAAAAAGATGAAGAACCCATACAAGATGGCATCCCGAATACCCTTCTTCTTATTGCCGGAGCTTTTGGTGAAAAAACTAACCGTAAGCGGGATCATTGGGAATACACAAGGCGTTAGCAAAGCGATCAAACCGCCAAGAAATCCTAACAGAAAGATAGTGAGCAACCCTTTTTTCTCATTTTCCAACAAAGGAAATTTCTCTTTTCCCTTGAGATCTACCTGCAGTTCCTTTGATTTGGCAATGTCTCGTTCGGTGATCTCCGCATTGACCACGGCCGAACTCCCCGACGCCAGGTCCAATTCGAACGTACGTGTAGCCGGCGCGAGACATTTTTCGTCGTCACAAACCGAATAGTTGATCTCCACCGCTACCTTCAATCCTTCAGGGTTCACCACTTCAATGGTCTGAACAAAGAGCGGATCCAATTCAAAATACACCACGTCCAACTGGAACACCGTATCAAACAACGGGGCTTGCTCGGGTTCCTTGGTAGCACCTACTAGCGTATAGGTCTCTGCAGATGGGTTATAGACAAATTCGGTTGGGATTGGCCCCAGGTCTTCTTCCCCATACTGCTTCTGGCTATACAAATGCCAGCCCTCATCGATGGTGGCCTGCATTTTTATGTTGTATTGAGTTTCGCTTACCTGTTCCAGGCTCACATCCCAGGAAACAGGATCGAGAATTTGTGCATGAAGGGCGAACGATGCAAAAAGAAATACTAAAAGGCTTACTAGTTGTTTCATGGGTTCTCAGGGGTATACGCTATGCGAATAATATGTTGGGTATCCTTGCTCACTTTATAGCGGTCGTCCATTCTCATGCCAACCACCCAAACGATCTCTTGTTCATTGCAAAGAACCCAGACCTTTTGTTTAGCGATCAAAGATAACTTTTCATCTTTAAAAAACTTACTCAATTTCTTTTTTCCTTCCATGCCAAAGGGCTGGAAGCTATCGCCTTCTTTCCATTTCCTCAACTCCAACGGAAAGGTAAGCTTGTCGGCATCCACAAAGATGGTAAAGGCGTTTGTGATCTCGTATCTATCGGCCGTTTCCAGGACAAGCCGAATTGGCGTTGTAAGCTGTGTTTGCGCGCCTCGAATTGGATAGCTGGTTGGTTTTTCAGGTTCAGGCAGTGTAGAGATCAACAGCAGGTCGCGATCTTTAACTACTCTGTGGGTCGTCGACATCACCTGCTTCCCACTTTGTGCTGTTAACAAATCTCCAATATCGTCCCAGGCTGTAAAGCCAAAAGTTCTCAGCAGTTCATAGAGCAACGATTTGGGGTTCGGGAGATTGATAAGCTTTGGAATATCGATGGAATACCCATCGACAAATTCAGTTACCACAAGATTTACTACCAAAGCCATATAGTCCTCGATAAGTTGCGCGCTGTCGCGTAAGTGGTTTTGAGTTTTGGCAAGTGTTTTCAACGGTTGTTCAACTGCCGCTTTGTAGGCCGGAATCACCTCGTGCCGGAATTTATTGCGCACATAATCGGTCCTGGCGTTACTGCTGTCTTCCCGCCAGTAGAACTCCATTTGTTGGGCATATTTCAGTATAACATCCCTGCCAAATGGTAATAAGGGGCGCAAGATGGTCTCCGTTTGCTGCGGTATTCCGGTAAGCCCCCGAATACCGGTTCCACGTGAAAGATTGATAAAAAATGTTTCCAGGTCGTCATCGGCATGATGGGCAGTAAGGATCTGATCGTACGCATGCTCGAGTCGCAGTTCTTCGAACCAGGCATAGCGTAACGCCCGTGCCGCCATTTGAATAGATAGGTTGTTTTCTTCGGAATAGGTTCTGGTCTCAAATCGTTGCGCGTGTATCGGTACCTCCAACGAATTGGCCAGAGAACCCACGAAGGCCTCATCCTCGTCGCTTTCGGTTCCACGAAGGCCAAAATTACAATGAGCCAGACCAAAGGAGTATCCTAAGGAATGTAGTAAATGACCAAGCACGACACTGTCCACTCCTCCGCTGCAACCCAGCAGGAGTTTCTTTTCCTTCGGAATCAATGATTCGATATGCGATTTGAACGGTTCGGCCATGGCGTACTTTGGCGACTAAAGTACCGAAAACAATGCCAACGGCAAAGGAGGTTAACATCTCATAAAGACTCCAGTACTTCGCGCATTGCCTTGGCTTTCACCAGGCATTCTTCGTATTCGTTCTCCGGAATGGATTGAGCAGTGATGGCACCGCCCACCGAATAGCTCACATATGCAGCCTTTTCGTTGTACAAAATACTTCGGATTACCACGTTGAAATCGAAGTCGCCGTCCGGTGAAAAATACCCCACCGCCCCGCTGTACAGTCCTCGCTTGCTATCCTCCAACGCCTCAATGATCTGCATGGCCGAGATCTTTGGGGCCCCTGTCATACTGCCCATGGGAAACGTTTTTCGAAGAATCTCCACCGAAGAAAGCGTCGAAGGAACTTCACAGCGTATGGTCGAGATCATCTGATGCACCTGTTCGAAGGTGTAGATCTTACAAAGCTCTTCGACCTGCACCGTGCCCTTGGAAGCAAATCGAGACAGGTCGTTGCGAACCAGATCGGTGATCATGATATTTTCGCTACGTTCCTTGGGATCGTTCTCCAATCGCTCTTTCATGGCTGCGTCTTCAATAGGGTCGATCAACCGTCGTGCCGTGCCCTTGATAGGCTGCGAAATCACCGTAGTACCCGTTCGCTTGAGATAGCGTTCGGGCGAAGCCGACAAGGCGTAATGAGATCCTAACTTGAGAAAGGTGGCGAAGGGCGGACTCGAGATTTCATTCAGATGCTCGAAGGTGCGAAGTGGATCGATCGTGGTATTCTCGGCAAAGAACTCCTGGCAAAAATTAGCCTCATAAATGTCGCCCCGCTCAATATGGTTCAGCATTTCGTTTACCTTCTGATGGTAGGAATCCTTGGAGGTACGAAGCCGGATCTTCACCGATGGATGCTGGCCATCTACCGGCGCCAAAGTCGTTGCCAGAATGTCCTCCCAGTCCTGATGCATCTCATCATCGACCATGGCCAGGTAAATTAACTCCACATGGTCTTCAGAAAAAATAAACACCTTCTTAGGTTGGAAGAAATACAGGTCGGGAAAGTACAGGGCGTCAAAATTCTCGGATTCCAACTGCTCTACATCGTTTTTAAGGTCGTAGGTAAGATACCCAAACAACCAATCATTGGCATTGGATTGGTAGGCCTCAAGATCGTCGAAAGCCTGGTAATAATCGGTTTTAATAGCCGTAAAGGCATCCACGGCCAGGATGGCGCGATAGGAAGTATGACTGTCCTCGTGGTCGTTTGAATCCAACCAGGCAACTTCGTTAAATT
>JBCCHR010000257.1:0-4857 GCA_039028655.1 Bacteroidota bacterium | reverse complement strand
GTAGGAAGCATTCAGTTTCACGGTGAATTCCTTGGATTTTCCGGCCCGTAGATCGAAATAGAAGTTCACGCGGTCGTCTCTAATGTCGGTATAGCGGGCATTTCCTTCGGCACCGCCACCCAATTCTGTAAAACTGGTGTTTACGATCTCCCAACCGCTGGGAAATATTTTACTCAGCGCAATATTGTCCACGTAATCGCTGGAGGTGTTGGTCACGACTACCTTGGCCAGTATTTCGGTCCCTTGTCGTAGTTCGCTTACATCCAAAGTGGCACCTTCTCCGTCGAGGTAGGTCGCTTTTAGCGCAATGTTCTTCCTGTCGGCCAGTTCCTGTCCCAATGGCAATTTGCCTTTTTGCGCCAGAGTTACATAGACCACGTTTCCTTTTTTATTGGTCACCGTAATTTCATTACCACCCATGGACACTGGGATCTCACGCTGGGCAATGGCTCGATCCGTCGTGACCGTAGAGGAGCTTCCATTTTGGGAAATGGAGATATCCATGGCCTTCCCGCCATTCTTTTCCACCATTTTGGCCATGGCCAGTAACCCATAGGCGGTTTCCTGAGTGCTGTACCAACGTTGAGAGGAGAGCGATTTGGCCAATGAGATGGCTGTTTCTCGTTGTTTGGAATCTCCTAGGATCACCATGGTTTCCAGAGCCATGGCCCTGTTTCGGAAGGGCGATCCATAGGTGTGATAGTCGTAACCACGAGGCTTGAAATTGATGTTGGCCGTGCTGGCGATCTCCTCGGCTACCTTCTTTTTGCCGGAAAGTGCATAGGCCGCGGCCAATCTCCATTTGGCATCATTACTCAGGTGTTTCGATTCGCGCAATCTATTCATGGCCGAGAGTTCCGGCTGTCCGGCAAGCGCTAACGTATAGAGCCTGTAGGCCTGGGTGAGGCTGGAATTATAGCGGGTGTTGGAGTGGCGCCATTGTCTGGCCGCATTTTTTTGGTAACGAAGCCAATTGCTCATAAAGGAAATGGGAAGCACATACCCCTTTTGTTTAGCTTCCAGCATAAAATGGCCGGCATAGTTGGTGCCCCAGTCGTCATTGTCCCGCTCACCGGGCCAGTAACTCAGGCCTCCGCTGGTGGTTTGGAAATTGCCAATTCGTTGAATAGCAGCTTCCACATTCTCGGTGATCTTTTGTTTCTTATCAAAAGTTATGTCGAATACATCAGGCAAGTACAATTGTGGGAACGCCCCTGAGGTAGTTTGTTCGATGCAACCATGCGGATAACGAATCAAATATTCCATACGTCGTCCAAAGTCCATAGGGGGCAATGTAGAGAACTCCAATTGCGCACCATTGGTTCCCGCAACCCCATAACTTTCGAAGGAGATTACCTGGCTCCCATTCTCGGAGAGCGTATATTGGGTGGTTCTTTGTGTGATCGGGTTCGGATTTTCAACATCGATCTCGACCTCATAACTGGCCGATTCACCGTGCCCTGCAGCTATCACCTTAATGGATTGAAATTCTCGAGTAGGGAGCACCTTGAACTCGAAATTGACGATCTGTTCCCCTGGTTCGTCGAATCGAATTTGTTTCCGGGTTCCTGAAACAGCTTGCAGGCCATCGCCAACGCTTACTTCAATATTGGCACTTTTTACCTTCTCTTCCATAGCAAAAACTGTAACGGGCAGGGTAACATTTTCTCCGGGAGATAGTTTTCTTGGCAGTGATGCAAGGACCATCAGTGGCTTCCGAACCGGGGTGGTTACATCACTTTTACCATAGGCGTTTTTCCCGGTATCTCCAGCGACGATCATTGTTCGTACCGAACCTACGTAATTAGGCATCTTTAAGTCGTGAGTCTGGGTCTTGCCTGCTTTCAATTCAAAAGGTCCCAGGTAATGAACCACGGGCTTAAAACGATCAGCTTTGCGATTCTTAGCGCCGGCTGCATCATCGCCACCTCCAATGGCGTAGATATTATCCACACTTCCTGAGTATGCGCCTATCACATAATCAAAAATGTCGAAGGTTTTCACTCCCAAGGCCTCACGAGTGTAAAAAGCGTCGTGTATATCGGGAGTTGCAAAACGGGTTAGATCCAACAATCCTTCATCCACCATAGCGATCGTGTAGGTCATGGCTTTGTTGTTTTCTTCGGAAACCTTAATGGAAAACGACTCTTCCGGGCGTAATACCTCTGGCATGGTTAGCGACGGTTTGAGAACCGTGGCCGGGTCCTCTACCAGAATAGGAACCACTCCGTACAACCGAATGGGCAAGTCGTTCTTGGTTTGCTCATGAGGTTGTAACAAGGATATATTGACATACACATTGGGTGCCATTTCCTTGCTGATCGGGATACTTACCTGCGTTTCTCCTTGTTGTGTCGATACCCACTGGGTTGACAATACTTCAGTGCCGTTTTCCACACTTACAAGAGCTCTCCCTTCACTTCCCGAAGGGAAATTGATCGTGGCCTTATCGCCCACGTTGTAAGACTCCTTATCCGCAGAGAATAAGAGCATTTTAGCACTTTCCGAGTCTCCATCACTCGGTCGTTGCCACCAGTTGCGATAAAAATAGGCTACGCGACCTGTGGCATGGCCAGAAACCGGATCCTTGATGCGGATGAGGTACCTTCCTCCATTGTCGTCTGGAATATTCACGTTGAAGGAGGCTTTTCCGGAGCCGCTGGTGGTAACCTTAAAATTTTTGATCGGTCTGTGGACCGTGGCATTTTCGTAGCGGGAAAGATTATCGCTTCCTCGATTCCACCACCATCGCCATTCGATACGAAAGATCTGAACTTCCAGCTCCCGGTTTCCACTTGCTTGTCCCTGGGCGTTAACACTGGCCAATTCAAATTCGATGTCTTCGTCAGTATGGTACGATCCATAACGCTGTGTTTTTGGCGAACGCAGCCCCACAAAATGGGAGTACGGCGCCAACTCCTTACTGAACACATCAATGGAAAAGTCGCCTCCCCCTTCAAAAACCTTGGTCAAAAAGGTGGCGCGAAGCATGCCTGGTGCTTTATCACTTAATGCGATCGTTTTATTAAAACCGGAAGTTCCTTCCTGGGATAAGCGAGTGTCGAGCATCGGGATCTCCACTTCGGAGAAGCTGCGTACCGGATCGTTGAATTGATACCCCACCCAATCTTTAAAGCTCGTTGCAACGGACCGCAAGGTTGCCGACATTTCGATCTTCAGATTTCTGGCCGGTGCTCCATGTAGCCAAAGGCCTTGGGCGGATCCCAAGATGGGTTTGCTGGCATCCAGAATTTCGTCTTCAAAGTCCAGATTGATCTTTAACCTATTGGGTTTGATGGTCGCCACTTTGAGCGATTTACTAAAAGTAGCTCCACCTACCGAAACGGTGGCGTTCCAGTTGCCGGTTGGTGCCGCGTCGTCCGTGGCAATTGGGAAATAGTAAAATCCTTTCACTCCATCGTTTCTAACCGATCGATGCACCAATTTCCCGCGGGCATCTGTTACCTCCAACTTCACCGGATGCCCTTTGGGCAAGGGGTTGCTGTTATCGTTAAAGGCAAAGGTGAGATGGATACTATCCCCAGGCCGGTGAACACCTCGTTCCGTATAGAGGAAGCCTTTTAGACCTTTTTGAAGCGTTTTCCCTGACACATCAAATTTGCTCAGTGAGAGGGCATTTCCGTCCTCCAAACGAACATAGGCATAATTGCCTCCCTTTTGAGCAACAGCAAAAGCGGCAGTCTTTTCACTGTCGTAAATTGCAAGGCCATCGCTGTCTGTGTCAGCGGTTCCCACCAGTTGCTGTTGGAAATTGTACAGCTTGATCTTCGTTCCGGGTTGTGGCTGGGTCGTGATCAAATTGGTGGCAGCAAAATGGTACGATTTATTGTTACCCTTCTTTACGATCAACCCAAGATCGCTACCCAGAATGTTGGTACTTACAATACGGTCTTCGTGGTAGTAGGCCGTATGACAAGGATTTTCGCGTTCTTCCCAATTGTATCGATAACGACGATAGTTGTAGATCTCGTTATCCCAATACTGTTCCTCCAATTCGTCTTCAGTGCTAGAGAGTTCGGCAGTATCCTCGTAGTAGTCGGTATTGTTTTCTTCGGAATCGGATTCGGCACAATTGTAAAGTGCGTATTCCTTTTTAAAGCTCAGTTCAATTCGGTACAAGGAACCCGGGCTCGCATTGAAGAAATCCGAAAGATTGACACCATATGCCTTCCATATACCGTCGTTACCCATTTCAACATCCTGAAGATCGATCGTCTTCTTCGCAACTCGTCGTCCTACCCGTTTGATATCGTAACTGTACGAACTGTTGAGGTTGGATGATTGCAAAAACTGCAGCATATTGTCCTCAAAGATCTGTATCACCCGCACATCCACTTTCGACAAGCTCACGGCCTTAAAATACAAAGGTGTGGAGGAGGCGTTGGGTAGGATCACCTCGTTGGAGATTAGCTCGATGGCCGGTTTCATCTGTTCGAACGAAACCAGTTCGGAAAACTCATTCTTCAAATTGAAGTTCTCATTGTTTTTAATACCATTGAACAGCGTTACCCGCACTGTGCCGGTAATCCTGTTCTCCGGATAGATATGCAGCAAATTGCCGTCCACTTCAAAGCGAAGGTTTTGTGCTCTTTCCAGTGCGACCAGTCCCGCAAAATTTTGATCTTCCCTGAGTGGATCGGAAAAATTGATCGACAGCACCGACTGAGGCGCGTAGGTACTCTTCATGTCGACCACCTTGAAATTGTTCTGACCAGGAATATCAAAATCGTTGCTTCCCTTGAAGTCAGAATCGATCGCCGCTCCGTCCCAAACAATATTGATCTGTGAGTCGTCCATTGCCCGTTGAATGCTGTCGATGGTAAAATTGAAAAACTT
>JBCCHR010000256.1:0-4875 GCA_039028655.1 Bacteroidota bacterium | reverse complement strand
CAAATTTAATCGGGAGTTTACCGAGGAAACCTACAACGGTTTTATTGAAGAGATCGTAAGCCGATACGATCACAGACCAAGTTTCCGGATCTGTGAAACCCCGGCCTTCATCACTCCATTATTGAAGGATCGACTGGTAGAAGCCTGCGACGAGATTATGGAAGTGATCGAGCGACCGGATTTCAAAGAGCTTACTCAAGGTGCTTTTACCGACACCGATATCGTGGTACCCAATGAAGACGACGGCCCTAAGTTCCTTCAAGTCGATTTTGCCGTATGCCTGGACGAAGCCGGACAACCCGTCCCCAAGTTGATCGAATTGCAGGGCTTCCCTTCCCTTTACTTTTACCAGTACTACCTGGGAGCTATGTATCGCAAGCATTTTAACATCCCCGAGGGATACACGCAGCACATGAACGGGATCACGCCCGAAAGCTATCTCGAGTTATTGAAAAAGGAAATTGTAGGTACTACCGATCCCAAGAACATTGTGCTTCTGGAGATCGAACCGGAAAAACAGGCCACTGCCATCGATTTTTTTGTTACTGCAGAATTACTTGGTATAAAAATTCTTTGTATTTCAGATCTTATCAAGCGTGGTCGAAAATTGTATTACCGCGATGCGGAAGGCACCGAAATCAGGGTGCTGAAGATTTTCAATCGCATTATTTTCGACGAATTATTGCAGCGGGAAGATCTGGAAAGGGAGTTCTTCTTTCGCGATGAGGTAGACGTGGAGTGGCTTGGCCACCCCAATTGGTTCTATCGAATCAGCAAATTTACCCTCCCCCTATTTTCAGGTAATTACGTGCCCAAATCCTATTATTTGGACCAATTGGACGAACTGCCGGACCAACTGGAAGATTTCGTGCTCAAGCCACTATATTCATTTGCCGGATCCGGAGTGATCATGAATGTAACACCCGAGGTGATCGAAGGGATCAAGGACAAATCCAATTTCCTGCTTCAGGAAAAAGTGGAGTACCAACCCCTCATCGAAACGTTGGACGGTCCTGCCAAATGTGAGATCCGTTTGATGCTAATTCGCTCCTCAGAAGATGGCAAAATGAAGATCGTGACCAACTTAATGCGCCTTAGCAAAGGAGAAATGGTAGGGGTCCGTTACAACAAAGACAAGACCTGGGTAGGAAGTAGTATTGGCTTCTTCGCTCCCTAAACTACTCCTGTAATGTATCAGGTGGCGGCAGGCTCGCGTGGAATTCGCTAGCGATCCTTTGGCTATAGTTCTCCAACAACTCCTGCACGCGCTCACTACTGAGGGACACAACAATAAACCCGATATGCCAGTCCTTTTTCATACGCCAAACGATCTCAGTATCTGTAAAACTGCTGGTATCCGGATGTTCAAACCGGCTGAGGGAAACTACGATCCCTGCGTAATGGTCTTTTAATGTTGGGAGCTCATAGGCTTCCTCTTTCAATGTAGCCGATTCTACCCGGGCCCATTCTTTCCATAAATTGACACCGGATGCAAATTCTACCATTTCAGCAAGATTGGCACCTCCCACTCGGGAAGAGGTTTCCAGGAAGAACAACTCACCGGTCTCCTTCGACTGAATGAACTCGGTATGGGAAGCTCCAAATCGCAGGCCAAATCCCTTCATAACACTCGCATTCATCTCGATCAATCGCTGCTCCAATTCCGATCCAAGCTCCAAGGTTGCCGACCGAAAGATTCCTCCTCCATGCGCCACCTCAAACGGGGTATCCACATATTGACTCACCCGGGCAAAGACCACTTCAGCATCCTTATTCAAACAATCCACATGAAACACGTGGCCTGGAGCAAATTTCTCGACCAAATAGTTGTCACGTTCGTCGCCAAGACTATGCACCTCTTCCCAAAGTTCTTCCTTCGAATGAATTTTCTTGATGCCCGTTGCAGAGGCTTCCATCCGGGGCTTCAATAACCATGGTGGAGCCACCGAATCGGCATATTCGTTGATATCCCCATCGTGAAATAAAGGCGTAAACTGAGGTACATTTATCCCTTCATCCCGAGCTTTCATCCGCATCGCCAATTTGTCCCTAAAATAATGCGCCGTTGTGCGTCCCATGCCCGGCATTCGGAAATGCTCGCGCAGCAAAGCCACTTTTTCCACATCAAAGTCGTCCAGAGCAACAAAACGATCAAATTTGATCCGTCTGAAATTGTAGGCGATCCCTTTCACCACATCCTCATGATTCCATCGATCAATATAAAATGTTTCGGTGATCGATTCCCAGGGCCAGGCATCATCCTGTAGCGAACTCTTGGTTAGCAAATACACATTGTTGCCTTCGGCCTTACAGCTCCTTATAAAATCTTCCCCTTTGAAATAAGTGGAAACACAGAGGAAATTTAATGTTCGATTCGACATACGTACTTAGTTTAAAGTTCTGATATAGGCCAGAAGTAGTTGCACTCCATAGCCGGTGGCACTTTTCATTTTGGCAAAACCCGAATCCCCAAATGCTACACCGGCAATGTCTAAATGGGTCCACGCCTCGTGCGATTCGGTAAAGGCTTCCAGGAACTTGGCAGCGTTGATAGCTCCTCCAACGGGCTTCCCACTGAAGTTTCTGATATCGGCAATATCCGAATGCAGGTCACTTTCGAAATCGGCATACAAGGGCAGTTGCCAAACCCGTTCGTGCACCTGTGCTCCCAATCGGGAGAGATCTTGTGCCATTTCAGCATTATTAGTAAACATCCCTGCCGCCGCGTTGCCAAGGGTTCGCACCACGCTTCCCGTCAAGGTAGCCAGATCGATCATGCGCTCAGGGCTGTATTTTTTCAATAAGTAACTAATGGCATCCGCCATTACCAGCCTTCCTTCGGCATCTGTATCAATGATCTCGATGGTTTTACCGGAATACGAATTGATCACATCTCCGGGTCGGTAGCTGTTCATATCAACAGCATTCTCTGCCGAGGCAACCACACCAACCACATTAACATCCAGTTGCAGGCGTGCGACCAATTCGACCGCACCAAGCACTGCTGCAGCACCACCCATATCACTTTTCATATAATGCAGGTTTTGCGATGGTTTGATCGAAACACCTCCGGTGTCGAATGTAATTCCTTTCCCAACCAGTCCTATGTCGATCTTGTCTCCGGGTCGAGCCATGTATTCGTTAACGATCACTACCGGGGTGTTCACACTCCCTTTTCCTACTGCGATCACCGCATCAAAACCTTGTTTTTCCAATTCATCCATGCCAAACACGGTACATTTATATCCTGCACTGTGTGACGATTCACTGGCCCAATTACCCAGGTATTCAGGTGTTTTTACGTTGGCGGGGGCATCCACCAATGCCTTGATCCGGTTTACCGTATCGCCAGTAAACTTGCCTTCCTGTAGTTCGGCACTCACATCATTCGAAGTAACAAAAGTTACCAACGTTTCTTTGGCATCTTTCTGTTTTGTCTTTAGCTGTCCTATCTCGTAGGTCCCCATCTCAAGGCCAATGGTAGCTTTTTTTATTTCTTCGGAAGTGAGACCCGCGGCGATCACTTGGATCTCGTTGGTCCATTTGGCACTGCGCTTATAACATATTTTCTGAAATGCTTCGCCTATGTTCGCCGAATCATTGGCATCACCCAATCCCAGGAGATAGACCTTGTTCCCGCTGGTTCCATAGAGAGTGTGAAAATTGCCGAGTTCGGCTTCAAAGTCGAGTCGCTCGGGTATGTCTACACCCGACAGCTCAGGCGTTGCTCCCTTTCGGCATGGCAGGATGATATCTTTTTCAAGGTCGACGGTGGTATGTTGTTGGTATGTCATGTTCGCTTATTTAAAGTAAAGCCATTTCACAGCTTTCGGAAATTCTTGTCGCCAGTAAGACTCGGCATGATTGCCCTCTTCATTCACCGAAAAGTGAAAGTCGATATTGTGGCCATCGATCATTTTCTTTTTGATGATGGCTTCCAATTTTTTGGCGTTGGGAAGGTGCTCTTTGCTCTCCTGTCCCCCTGCATACAAGTAGATGTGAGAGCGCTCCAACGGGGCAAACGACTTGGTTCGATCAAAGATCATTTTCGAAATCCACAAGCTGGGTGAGAAGATCATCATCTTCCCAAAAACTCGGGGATGGGACAAACCGGCGTAAAAGCTTATCAAACCACCCATGGAACTCCCACCAATGCCTGTGTTTTGGAAATCGGTGAGGGTCCTGAAATTCCTATTGATATACGGAATGAGTCGTTCGATCATGAACTGAATATAGAAATTACCCTTTCCCTGCCCGTAACGGGGATGGTAGTAGGGCAGATATTCGCTTATGCGCTCTTCCTCTCCATGGTCGATGGCAATGATAATAATATCACTATGTCCCTCCTGGGCCAGCTTTTCAAGCGATTTATCGACCGCCCAATCGCCAAAAGGAGCCTGGGGATTAAATAGGTTCTGACCGTCTTGCAAATACAGTACAGGATATCGTTTATCGGTGTGATAATAATCATGGGGAAGCAATGCCGAGATCTTGCGAGTGGCATTGAGATGTGGGATTTCGTAAGCTTCCTTGATTACTTCAATTATGGGGTGGAATTCCGTCACTGTCATCTATCCTATTTTGATTCACGAAAATACATTTTTTATAGGCTGTCTTGAAAAAAAAAGTTCGAATATATTAACAATAGCGGGGATTGGAGTAAAATTACCCTAGTGGATAGCCGAGTTAAAAAAGGGATACCCGAAAACCAGATTTACGGTTCGTCTTGTTTCAGAAAAAACAAAAAAAAGGGGCAACCATCGTTGCCCCTCTCATTCACCGAAAACTGAATTAGATTCCAGTACCAGCATGTACGCGGTACGTGGAAGTCTCTCCATTACTGGAAACTACTTTGAACTTGTAGTTTCCGTTTTG
>JBCCHR010000255.1:0-4886 GCA_039028655.1 Bacteroidota bacterium | reverse complement strand
CCCGTAGAAACTATACTTTGGTAATTTTAGGAAGTAATTGCTTTGTAGAAGTAATAACGACTGCAAAATACTAAAATTATAAGGAAATGACGCCCTCCACCTTCGAAACTTCCAAATATTTCTCGATCACCGCATCGGCCGATCCCATGGTTACTTTAATGGAAATACTGGTGTAGGTTCCTTTGGACGAATCCCGTGTTTGGATCTGGGCATCAGAGCCGTCAAAGATCGCCTCGATCTCTGCTACCTTCTCAAGATCGGCAGGTACGATGAATTTGTACATATAAGGAGATGGCCAGGTAGTATCCTGTTCCAGTTGCTCGCGCAACCGCTTGTAAAAGGCTTCTGAATTTGTATCGCTCATTATTTTTTATGCTGAATAGAAGTTGCAAAGATACATTTTTCAGTATCAACAAATAGTTCCGATATTTGCAGGGAACCTGCGTTCGAAACACGGCCTGGATCGAACATAAATCGTACCATTTGAAAGCGAAGAAGATAGTCATCACCGGCGGCCCCTGTGTGGGCAAAACCTCATTGATCGAAGCACTAAAAGCCAAGGGTTATGCCTGCTTCCCTGAAGTGATACGGGAGTTTACCATGGAGGAAACCGAAGGCCAGGACCGGGAACAATTGCAATCCAATCCCATCGTGTTTGCAAAGGATTCCCTGGGTTTCAATCAGCGCCTCATCGATGGCCGTTCGCAGCAATACCACGAAGCCGAAAAACTGGATGTACCCTTTGTGTTCTTCGACCGGGGATTGCCGGACGTATTGGCCTATATGGACTATTTCAATCAGCCCTATGGAGAGGACTTTACCAGCGTCTGTGAGGAACTGTCCTATGACAAAGTGTTCATCCTCCCACCCTGGAAGGAGATCTTTGCTTTGAACGAGATCCGGTTCGAAAGCTACGAGGAACTGGAGAGCCTACACGAGTATTTGAACGAGCGCTACGCCGCATTTGGAAAAACTCCCGTGGAAGTGCCCAAACTTCCGGTGGACCTTCGTATTGAGTTCATTCTGCAACAATTGGAAGCCGCCTTTGAGTAATCCGCTGGACATATTACAACAATACTGGGGTCACGATCAATTTCGTCCCAACCAACTCGAGATCATCGAAAGCGTGCTTCAAGGACGAGATACGGTGGCATTACTACCCACCGGAGGGGGAAAGTCGCTCTGTTTTCAGATTCCGGCCCTGGCCCAGGAAGGCATATGTATCGTAGTCTCTCCATTGGTGGCCCTGATGAACGACCAGGTAACTTCCCTGCGGCAAAAGGGTATCAAAGCCCTTTCGATTGCCGGTGGAATTTCTTTTTCTGAACTTACCACCCTGCTCGACAACGCCAATTTTGGCAACTATAAGTTCCTGTACCTCTCCCCCGAACGCCTGCAGCAGGAGATCGTGCAGAATGCCATCCGTCGTATGGAGGTGAACCTCATTGCCGTGGATGAAGCCCATTGCATTTCACAATGGGGGAACGACTTCCGTCCTGCTTATGCGCATGTCCGTGTTTTACGCGAGTTACATCCCCTGGTACCCGTAATCGCTCTCACTGCCACGGCCACTCCTCGTGTTCTGGACGACACGGTAGCACAACTGGGTTTAGAGGCACCCAATATTATCCGGAGTTCGTTCGTACGCTCTAATCTTTCCTACCAGGTGAAGCAGGAGAACGACACCCTGTTTCGGCTGGAGCAGCTGTTGAAGGACAACGAAGAATCGGCTATCGTTTACGTACGTAGTCGGAGTCGGGCCGAGAACGTGAGCAGGCAACTGGAGAATTTGGGTATTTCCAGCACCTACTTTCATGGCGGGCTAACTTCCGAAGAAAAAAAAACCAAGCTGGAACAATGGAAACAAGGCGTGATCACCACCGTAGTGGCCACCAACGCCTTTGGAATGGGCATCGATCACGATCGTGTTCGGTATGTGATCCACATCCAATTACCAGATAGTCTGGAGAGTTATTTCCAGGAAGCGGGTCGTGCAGGCCGCGATGGGTTACCTGCCAAGGCGGTACTGCTGTACAACGAGGACGACAAACAGATTCTCCACAAACAATTTATCGAATCGCTGCCCAGCGTAAAGGACATTAAGAAGTTGTATCGCAAGCTGGTGAATTACTTTCAGATCTCCTATGGTGAAGGTGAATTCACCAATCACAGTTTCAATTTTACCGAGTTTTGCAATCGCTACGAGCTCAACACCGTTCGCACCTTCAACGGGCTAACGGCCCTGGACCGACTGGGTGTGATCCAACTTTCTACGGAATTTGGTCGGCGTTCCGTACTGCGATTTCTAGCCTCCTCGGAGGCCTTGCTGCGGGAATTTGAAAAGAACACCGAATTTTCCTTGGTGGGTAAGACCATCCTGAGGATGTATGGGGGGATTTTCGACACGGCCAATCCGATCCATGTCGATCAGGTGGCTCGTAAAATGGGCACCAGTGCCGATCGCGTGACGAAGGTCTTGCTTGATATGGAAAAACAGGGGCTCGTCGAGCTCAAGTTGTATCAAACCGACGCCTCCATCACTTTTTTGGTCCCCAGGGAAGACGACCGAACCATCAATCCGCTGGCGGAGGCCATCAATGCACAGTTACAAAAAAGGAAGGCTCAGGTGGCGGCTGTGTTGTATTATTTGGAAGACCAGACCCAGTGCCGCCAATTGCAGTTGGTGCACTACTTTGGAGAAGAAAACGACCAGGCCTGTGGTATCTGTTCTTTCTGCCTCGGAAACCAAAAGATAGGAAAAAGAAGTGCTCCTGAGGACATTGCCGAACAGATCCGGACACTGCTCATAAAGCACCCTATGGAGTCCAAACAGTTGATCGAAAAGCTTACTTTTGCCGAAGCGGAAGTACTCGACACCCTGCAGTGGATGCTGGACAAGGGTACGATCCAACTCAATGCGGTAAACCAATATTTTATAAAAGCCTGAATGAAGGATCTGCGAATAGTATTTATGGGAACCCCCGACTTTGCCGTCGGAATTTTGGATAAGCTGATCGAGGCAAACGCGCCCGTCGTTGGCGTGATCACGGCGCCCGATAAACCCGCAGGTCGCGGCAGGAGGCTGCACGAGTCGGCCGTAAAAAAGTACGCCGTGGCTAAAGGACTGCCCGTGCTACAACCCACCAATCTCAAGGCCGAATCGTTTTTGGACGAGCTTCGTGCCCTGAAGGCCAACTTGCAGATCGTGGTGGCCTTCCGGATGCTGCCCAAGGTAGTTTGGGCCATGCCCGAGCACGGAACCTTCAACTTGCACGCCTCCCTCCTTCCCGAATATCGCGGCGCGGCTCCCATCAACTGGGCGGTGATCAATGGCGAATCGGAAAGTGGGGTGACCACATTTTTTATCGACGAGAAGATCGACACCGGAGCCATTATCACTTCAGAAAAAATAACCCTGGAAGAAAGAGAAACGGCAGGAAGCCTTCATGACAAACTTATGGAACTGGGTGGCGAAGTAGTAGTACATACCACGCAACTTATTGCCGATGGGAAGGCACATCCGCAACCACAGCCCAAGGATCTCGAATTTAAGGAGGCACCCAAGCTCAATACATTGAACACCCAGATCGACTGGAGGCAACCGGGCGCTCGTCTGGATGCCATGATCCGGGGCTTATCTCCCTACCCAACGGCCTGGACGGTGTTGATCAACCAGGGAACCGAACAGAAGGTAAAGATCCAGGAAGCCATCTTCCAAGCTGCCGAACATGGCCAATTTACGGGGCAGATCACTGCCGGCAAAAAGGAACTGGCCGTGGCAGTCTCGGATGGCTATTTATATATTAAGGTGATGCAATTGCCTGGCAAGCGCAAAATGGATATTGTTTCGCTCTTGAACGGCTATAATTTTGAAAAAGAGGCGAAATTCGCCTGAACCCTTGGTATTACTGAATTCATCGAATTTTTGGCAAAATCGCTTGTCTTTATTAACAAAGCCCCCAAGTTATCAACAAAAACGGCGATTTCCCGCGCCATTACTTGCGCGATTGGATAATCCGATTAAATTTGTAGAGCAATTATTTAAAAGTTTAACCAACAATTAATTTTAAAAGTAATAAACTATGAACAAATCAGAATTAATCGAAAAGATGTCTCAAGACAGTGGCATCACCAAAGCAGCCGCAAAAAAAGCTTTAGAGTCTTTCTTAGGTAATGTAGAGGGCTCTTTGAAAAAAGGAAACAGAGTTTCTTTGGTAGGTTTCGGATCTTGGTCAGTTTCTAAGAGAGCTGCAAGAGAAGGAAGAAACCCTCAGACTGGTAAAACTATCCAGATCAAGGCGAAAAACGTTGTAAAGTTCAGAGCTGGTTCGGATTTGTCAGATAGTGTCAACTAAACATATTTTACAGCACGTAAAAAGACCCCACCCGATCGGTGGGGTTTTTTTATGATTATTGCTGAAGTGCTTGCGCCCCACCTTGCTGTTTTCGGCAAAATCCTAACCATAGGGAATACCCACGATCTATAAAATACAGCCGAAAGTGCTTCAGAAACAACAATAAAGAGCGACTGAATTGGGGAACAATTGGATTATATAAAATTAATCCTTAGATTTAATTACCAATTAACCGCCACGTGATCTCATTAAAACCAGATAAAGGTGTACTCCTCATCGCAGAACCATCCATCATTGGAGATGTTTCCTTCAATCGGTCTGTGGTGCTTTTGGCGGAGCACAATGAGAATGGCTCTGTAGGTTTTATTCTGAATAAACCCCTCGAGTACCGACTCAAGGATTTTCTTCCCGAAGTAAATTCGGACTTACGCGTTTACAATGGCGGTCCTGTGGAGCAGGACAATCTGTATTTCATTCATAAGGTCCCCGAGCTCATCCCGGACAGTATCGAGATTTCCAATGGCATTTATT
>JBCCHR010000254.1:0-4935 GCA_039028655.1 Bacteroidota bacterium | reverse complement strand
GGCAAGACAAAATAGCAGCGAGGGTGCACTTTTTCTTAACGAAACGAGCAAGTAGGTCTGCCCTTATACATTACTAGTTTAACTTCTAGAAAACAGTCGATTATAGGTTAGACTGCGTTGTAACAGAAGTGTTTCCGGCTCCTACCTGGATCACAGTACTCATGTGTCCTAGACCAGACTGGCTAGTGTACTGAGTGTTGAAGAAACCTCTTTGGTAAACATCAGAGTCGTTGTATGCTCCATACTGCTCAGTCCAGCTTCCGTTTCCAACACCAATTTGAAGAAGGTCGGCATCGTTGCGAAGACCATACTGATCTACAACACTCCAGTTACCGATACCGAATTGGTAAGTGTTGTTGTCGTTTCCACGTCCTCTTTGCTCAGCCCAAGCAAGGTTTCCACCTCCAACTTGAAGTGCATAAGAGTCGTTTCTGGCACCTCGCTGATAGGTGTTAGACAAGTTGAATGCACCGTACTGGATAGCATCGGCGTCATTGCGGAAACCAATCTGAGTGATTCTAGCCCCATTAAAGAACCCTCTTTGGTATACATTCGCATCGTTACCTCTTCTATACTGATTTACATCAGAATAGTTGGCAACACCAACTTGATCAACACGAGCTACGTTACGACGTCCACGCTGATCTACTTCAGAATAGTTGTAAGCTCCAACCTGAGTTGTAACAGATCTGTTTCTTACACCTATCTGAAGGTTGTCTGAAGTGTTAGAATCTCCCAACTGCCCCACAAAGGAAGAGTTGTTGATCCCATACTGGTCAACATCAGACTCGTTGTCCTCTCCGATCTGAATAACATCAGAATCGTTAGACCAACCTACTTGGTTAACGTTGGAGTTGTTGTTAATACCCAACTGCACAACATCACTGTCGTTAAATTGAGCGAAACCAACAGTTCCTAACATCAGCGCGAATGCGCATAAAACTACTTTTTTCATAATTAAATTGTTTAAAATTAATATTAGTTAATCACTACCCACTATGAGTAGTTTGCTTTAAATCAATATGTACATTGTAGAGCGCAGCTAACGCTGCGTTCCGGGGGGATAGAAAATCAGCCGTAAAAGCTGTTGGGAGATGTTAGGTTGTTTAGTTCAACAAACTATATTAAGGTAGTCTGTAGGTTTACATTTTTACGTTTCACTTCTGAAATCAAAATAAACGCTCTGCTTCGTTAGACTTTGACCGAGAGAAATGGTTTAATCTCTATGCACATTTCTCTCTGAAGTGCCCTGTTAAATGTGACCTCAATTTACGACAAAATGACCTTGAATATTTGTAGGAAAAATTGAATGAGTCAAAATCCCCGAGGCAAAAAAGGGTTTTCCCTGTTAGAATTTTAACATAATCGATGAATTTCCCATTATTACGGTAAAACCGTACTTTTCATCGAGTTTTTTAAATGTTAAATTTTTGTTAAAAGGAAAATACTTGAGCCTCAATTCGATGAAATCGACGTTTTCTTAGACTAACAACCATCTTCCTTTGTAGGAAATGTTAAAGAAAATTGGGTGGGTGTCAGATTCTACTGTAAGACCTTAAGAAAATGTGACACTTTATCGTCACTTTATGTCGTTCGGAAGAGTGACATAAGGCGAGAGATCAGTCACGATGCCACAATTTCGCTGTTTTTCAATTTGTAAGAACAGTCGATCCATGAAGCACGTACTTTAGCAATCGCATCAAAACAACTCATAATCAATTATTTGCATGGGATATACGGCAACGAAGATGCTGCGAATCGGTCTCGATTTGAATCGCATATTTCCGAACCTTCATTGTGAAAGCCCGTATCATTTCCGCAGAAAAAACAACCTACCTGGTAAATAGCAACTCCCGGTATTTTGTGAGGGGCCAGAGTTCGTCTTCGACCAATAGCTCCAGCTTGTCGCAATGATATCGAATCTCTTCGAAGTATGGCTTCACGTTGTTGCAATAACTTGTTGCCCGCTTTTCCATATCGCCTATCTTATTGGCCGTTTTTCTACGCTCGGTCATTTCATTGATCCCTCGATTGATCTCACGCAAATGTTCACTCACACTTTCGATCAAGGCCATTTGTTCCTCTGCATACTTTTGAAAGGCTCCTCCATAGATCTCCTTCAGCCCGGTCACATTCTCGATCAATACATTTTGGTACCGAATAGCCGTGGGGATCACATGATTTCTGGCGATGTCACCCAACACCCGACTTTCAATCTGAATACGCTTGGTGTACTCTTCGATCTGGATCTCGTAGCGAGCGTCCATCTCCACCTTGGTTAGAATCCCCAGACTTTCAAAGAGTTCTATCGCTTTTTGCGACCTATTGGCTTTTAAAGCCTCCGGTGCGGTGCGATGATTACTGAGACCCCGCTTCTTAGCTTCTTTTTCCCAAGCGGTGCCGTAACCGTCTCCTTCGAATCGAATTTTCCTGGAGTCCTTAATATATTCCCGCAACACATTAAAAATGGCGTCGTCCTTTTTCATCGACTTGGTATCGATCAACTTGTCAACGGCCTCCTTAAATTCTCCCAGCTGTCTGGCAACAATAGCGTTAAGAACCGTCATTGGATTGGCGCAATTGGCGGTAGCCCCCACAGCTCTCAATTCAAACTTATTCCCGGTGAAGGCGAAGGGCGAGGTCCTGTTCCTGTCGGTATTGTCCAACAGGATCTCTGGTATTTTCCCCACCACGTTTAGTTTAAGGTCGGTTTTCTCCTGGGGAGACAATTTGCCATCGGTCACCTTCTCCAGTTCATCAAGCACTTCGGTAAGCTGCGATCCAATAAACACCGAGATAATGGCCGGTGGTGCTTCGTTGGCTCCCAAACGATGATCATTCCCCGCGCTGGCAATGGAAGCCCGGATGAGTTCCTCGTAGTCATGCACGGCTTTTATCGTATTGATAAAGAAGGTAAGGAACTGCAGGTTTTTCATAGGGGTACTTCCGGGGCTCAACAGATTTACCCCTGTGTTCGATACCAATGACCAATTGTTGTGTTTACCGCTGCCGTTGATGCCCTCAAAAGGTTTTTCGTGGAAGAGTACCTTAAAATGATGCCTCTCGGCCACCTTATCCATGACATCCATAAGTAATGAATTGTGATCGACAGCCAAATTGACCTCTTCGAAGATAGGAGCCAACTCAAATTGATTGGGCGCTACTTCATTGTGTCGTGTTTTCACCGGAATTCCCAACAGCATGCATTCATGCTCCAGATCCCGCATATAGCTAAGAACCCGGGTGGAAATAGAACCAAAATAGTGATCGTCCAACTGCTGGCCCTTGGCTGAAGCGTGCCCTAAGAGTGTACGACCCGCCATCATGATATCCGGCCGGGAAGCCGCCAACGCCTTGTCGATCAAAAAGTATTCCTGCTCCCAACCAAGGGTAGCGTTTACCTTGTTCACATTCTTATCAAAATATCGGGCCACCGAGGTTGCCGATGTATCCAACGCCTGAAGCGATCGCAGCAAAGGGGTCTTATTGTCCAGCGCCTCACCCGTGTAGGCAACGAAAACGGTTGGTATGCACAAAGTCGTTTCGTAAATAAAGGCGGGTGACGTGGGATCCCATGCGGTGTAGCCTCTCGCCTCAAAGGTATCTCTCAATCCGCCATTGGGAAAACTGGAGGCATCGGGTTCCTGTTGCACCAATTGACTTCCGGCAAACTTCTCAATGGCCGTTCCGTCACCCATGGTTTCGAAAAAGGCGTCGTGCTTTTCGGCAGTCGAGCCCGTGAGCGGCTGAAACCAATGTGTGTAATGCGTGGCTCCTTTGGAGATGGCCCATTCTTTCATTGCCACGGCAATCTGATCGGCCATGGGTCGATCGATCTGGGAACCTTTCAATACCGCATTCGATACGGCTTCATAGGCATCGGTGGTGAGGTATTGCTTCATCTTGTTGGCATCGAATACATGCGAATTGAATAAAGCCGATCTGCGTTTGTCTTCCTTAATAGTGATCTTCTCGCGTTGCAACACGGTTTTAAGGGCGTCGAATCGTAATAGGGCCATGGTTCAGATTTTTGGCAAAGATACCATTTTGGAGCGCATATTTCGAGAATTTTTACAACCACCCCCAAAAAAATAGGGGGTATTAACAAAAATATCATGATTGTTGAAAACTTACCCCCATTTTTTTTACCCATAGACCATTTAAATTTATATTTGCCAGGTAAAACTTAGTAACACTTTTCAAATGGTTAAGTCAAAATTAGAGTATATCTGGTTGGATGGGTACAAGCCCACCCAAAATATGCGTAGCAAAACGAAAATTGAGAACGACTTTAGCGGTAAATTAGAAGATTGCCCTATCTGGTCTTTTGATGGTTCTTCTACCCGACAAGCCGAAGGTGGATCTTCTGACTGTTTGTTGAAACCCGTCGCGATCTATCCCGACCCTGCCCGTGAGAATGGGTACCTGGTAATGACAGAGGTGTTGAATGCCGATGGTTCAGCCCACGAGTCCAATGCCCGTGCCCGTATCGATGACGACGATGCCGATTTCTGGTTTGGTTTCGAGCAGGAGTATTTCATCATGGACAAGCACACACAGCTTCCCCTTGGATTCCCAATTGGTGGATACCCGGGACCACAGGGAATGTATTATTGCTCGGTTGGTGGAAAGAACACGCACGGACGATCCTTCGTAGAAGAACACGCAGATCTGTGCATCGCCGCCGGATTGAACTTTGAAGGTATCAACCAGGAAGTAGCCAGCGGACAGTGGGAATTCCAATTATTCGCCAAAGGTGCCAGAAAGGCTGGTGACGAGATGTGGGTAGCACGATACCTGCTCGACCGATTGACCGAAAAATACGACTACTATATCGAATACCACCCGAAACCTATCAAAGGAGACTGGAACGGAAGTGGTATGCACGCCAACTTCTCAAACACTACCTTGAGAACCTGTGGATCGCAAAAAGTG
>JBCCHR010000253.1:0-4938 GCA_039028655.1 Bacteroidota bacterium | reverse complement strand
TCTGGGGGTTGCTCGCGATACTGGTGGCCTGTGTAGCAAATTTGTTCGACAATCTCATCCAATTGGTCAATATCATTGGTTCTATTTTCTACGGAAACATTCTGGGCGTTTTCCTGATTGCTTTTTTCATCAAATTTGTAAAGGGCCGTGCTACTTTCATTGCCGCCGTTATAAATCAGCTCCTGGTAATCTTACTGTATTACCTGGATAAGATCGAAACGATCGATCTCCCCTACCTTTGGCTCAATTTCGTAGGCTGTGTAAGTGCCATTTACATCGCAATATTAATCCAAGGAGTTACAGGAGTGGTCCGAGGGGAAGAAGGCGCCACCACGCGATTGATCAAGATCGTGCTCATCATCCTAGGTAGTTTATTGTTCTTTACCCGTATGTTGTTCAAGTTAGATATCTTATAGAGCCCTCAAATAGTTCCACAAGAGCAAAGTATGAAACGAACAGACCCACCTATCGTTGTTTCCAACACAGTCCAAGGCACTGTGGAAACGATTTGGGCAGCCATCACGCAATTGAAGCTCATGCAACATTGGTATTTTGAGAATATCGATGCCTTCGAACCTGTGGTGGGCAGCCGTTCCCGTTTTCCTGTCCAATCCGAGGATCGCACCTTCACTCATCTTTGGGAAGTAACCGCCGTTAAGCCCTTGGAACGTATTTCCTACGGATGGCAATACGAAGAATACCCGGGCACTTCGGTGGTGCATTTTGAGATCGACGCCAAGGTCCAGCCGGCGACGGTTCGTATTATTACTGAAGTACTCGAAGATTTCCCAGAGGACATTCCTGAATTTCGTCGGGAAAGCTGCCAGGGAGGATGGGAATATTTTTTAGGTCGATTAAAATCGTACCTTGCCCAAGGCGAATAAACGCCTCAATGATTGTTTTGAACAAACTTATCCTCTTATTAATTCTATTCTATTCCGGTATCGCCGCATGCCAGGAGATCACTGAGCAGGCGGTCCAAAACGCTTTGTCGCTGGGTGCAAAGGTAGCCGAGGCCATCGAAGAGAACGACCTTGTGCTACTCAACGATCGTTTATCGGATACCGAAGTGGCTCGCACGGTCAACGCCTTTGTAGAGAGCGAAGACTACAAAACGGGAGACTACAGATTGTTTAAAGACATTTTTTATTACCCACCTCACCAGGCGTTCCGGTTCACGATTTATGCTTCCAAATGGATAGACAACGAAACCGATTGGGGATTGAACGACTATCTTTTCGTACTGGAACTGAGGGTCGATTACGACTTTGAGACCAACGAAGCAAGCATAGGTGATCAACGTGTTTTGGACAAAGACTCCAACCTAAAAGGCTGGTGGCGCTTTTTCATGAGCAGCTATCGCGACCCCAGCTTTTTGCGCGACCAATGGGCCAAGGACTTTGGCATGGTTCCGCCCCCACCCCCACCACCGCAAACCACCGAATGGTTCTGACGGAGGAATTTCAGCAAAAAAAAACGTCCTCTAAAAAAGGACGTCTTTTCAATTCGTTTCAAGTGACTATTACATAGCACCCCATTCTTTCAAAGACTTGGTGTTGAGCGCCACGTAATCATCGTTACCTGCTTCCTTGGCAAGTTTCAAAGAAGTTTGAGCTGCCTTCACAGCACCTTTCTTATCTCCTGCTTTGGCATAGATCAACGATTGTTGTCTGTGATACCAGAAGGCCGGTTTCTCGCGCATTTCGATGGCTTTGTCGATCCACATCTTCGATTTATTGATGTCCTTACCTGCTTCCATGTAGTATACGGCAGCCGCATAATAATCGTTGGCAGAAGGTCCGTTCATCACATTTTCGATACTGGCCAACACCTTGGTATCGGTATCCACTTCGAACGCGACTCCTACGTAGACATTCTCCCAGATGATTCCAATGGTAGCACCATTATTTTTGATGTCATCAAACGATATGGTAAAGGTTTCTACAGACATCGGCATGTCAAAAACAGGAGTCTTTACAATAGCTGCCACCTTACTGTCGTCCCAATTGCGCGGCGTACCCCAATTGTTGGCATCGCTATAAAAAATGATTTCCCAATTGGTTTCACCCGGTTTGGAGTAGATCGCATAGGATCCTGCCTTCAAGGACTTTCCACCGATAGTGATATCGTCGCTAAAAGTGATCTTGGTGTTACCGTTGGCACCGGTACGCCATAGCTTGTTATATGGTACCAAACCACCGTAGATCTTTCGACCTTTTACCGATGGACGCGAGTACTCAAGAGTTACATCGCTTAATCCAACCTTTTGTTCGATCTTCTGGAACGGACTTGGAGCTGGGGTTTCTACTTGTGCGGTGGTTCCTAGTGAGAATAGACCAACGCAAAGGAGGAGAACTAGTTTTTTCATCGTTGTTTGTTTAATGGTTACTTTAAGCGACTAAGGTACGATTTGCCCACAGCTTTAATCGTTAACAAAAGCTTAAATTCAGAATCAAAAACTACTGTATCTTTGCGGGGTGAAAATGAAACAATACATCGCCGAGGCCATAGGTACTTTTGCTCTGGTGTTCTGCGGAACCGGAGCCATTGTGATCAACGAATTTACCAACGGAACTGTCACCCATGTTGGCGTTGCTATCACTTTTGGTTTGATCGTGATGGGAATGATCTACGCCTTTGGTGAGATCAGCGGAGCACATATCAACCCTGCGGTGACCATTGCCTTTGCCTACGCCAAAAAGTTTCCCTGGAAAAAGGTACCGGCCTATTGTTTGTCGCAGATTGCAGGTGCCATTGCAGCAAGCGGGATCCTGTGGTTCTTGTTTCCCGACAACGAACTCCTTGGGGCAACCTTGCCCCAAATCGATGTACTTCGAGTGTTTGTGCTTGAGTTAATACTCACCTTTTTTCTGATGTTGGTCATTATCAATGTTTCCACGGGTTCCAAGGAAATAGGTGTGATGGCTGGGATTTCCATTGGTGGGATTGTACTGTTGGAAGCTATGTTTGCAGGGCCTATCACCGGAGCCAGCATGAACCCGGCGCGCTCTATCGCTCCGGCCCTGGTATCGGGGCATCTCGAGCACCTCTGGCTCTACATTGTCGCCCCTATTATTGGGGCACTACTAGCCGTGGTGAGTTGCAGACTGGTAAAGGACGACCAATGCTGCGACGAGGATTGTTAGTTGTTCAGCTTCGATCTGTTGTTAAATTTTGTTTAAACATGTGGCAATTGGGTTAAACAAATGTATTTTTACGAAGTAATTCGTACGTTTTGAAAATATACCGCCTTCACGCCACCCAGAACCTGCCCATCTCCTTAGATGAGGCCTGGGAATTCCTGTCGAATCCAAAAAATCTCAAGACCATTACACCGGACTATATGAGTTTCGACATTCTATCGGGTGCCGATCGACCCATGTACCCCGGACAGATCATTCAATACATCGTAACTCCCATTTTGGGGATCAAGACGAAATGGGTGACCGAGATCACCCACGTGAAGGATCGCAACTACTTCGTGGACGAGCAACGCTTTGGTCCGTACGCACTATGGCACCACAAGCATTTTCTTAAAGAGATCGATGGTGGGGTGGAAATGGAGGACATCATCGACTACAAAGTTCCTTTCGGTTTTTTAGGTAGATTGTTTCATCCTCTATTGGTAAAACCTAAGTTGAAAGAGATCTTCGACTATCGAAAGGCAAAACTGAATGAATTATACGGAACCATGCCACAATCCGCTGAGGCCTAATGAAAGATAGCATCGCTATATTTTGGTTCCGAAGAGACCTGCGCTTGCATGACAACCATGGTTTATACCAAGCCCTGAAGGGTGATCATCCGGTGCTACCCATATTTATTTTCGACACCGAGATACTCGATCGCTTACCTAAAAATGACGCCAGGGTAGGCTTTATCTATAAGCAGCTTCAATCGTTAAGACAGCAATTGGAAGCATCCGGAAGCGGTATTGCGCTATACCACGGTAATCCCGCCAAGGTGTTTGAAAAGTTATGCGCAAACTACGATATCAAAACAGTATATACCAATCATGACTACGAACCCTATGCCCTGGAAAGGGACTCCCTAATCGGGTCGTTCCTGAACGGCCATGGCATTTTATTCCATACGTTCAAGGACCAGGTGATCTTTGAGAAAAATGAGATCGTTAAGACCGACGGCACCCCTTACGTGGTGTACACCCCGTACATGAAACTATGGAAACATCGGTATCGCTTACAAGGAGCCTTGCCCGAGTTCGACACCGCTCCCCTGATGGATCAGTTGTTTCGGCAAAGCAGTTTCCCGAATGTGAGCCTGGAAGAGATGGGTTTTAAGACACCTGATGTTACTGTGCCCGATTTTACGGTTACTGCGGAATTGATTCAGCAATACGAAAACACACGTAACTTCCCTGCCCTGAATGGCACATCACGCCTGGGGCCGCATCTGCGCTTTGGGACAGTGAGCATACGCCAGATGATACGCAAGGCCACCCGGGAGCAAAACGAAGTGTTCTGGCAGGAATTGATCTGGCGTGAATTTTTTATGCAAATCCTGTGGCATTTTCCGCATACGCTGAATAATGCATTCAAACCTAAGTATGATCGCATTGAATGGAGGAATAACGAAACGGAATTCGAGTTGTGGAAGCAGGGAAAAACCGGATTTCCATTGGTCGACGCAGGCATGAGAGAACTCAACTCCACAGGCTATATGCACAATCGCGTGCGTATGTTGGTGGCGAGCTTTCTCTGCAAACACCTGTTGATCGACTGGAGATGGGGCGAGTCGTACTTCGCCGAAAAACTGCTGGATTACGAAATGGCGAGCAATGTAGGCAACTGGCAGTGGGCCGCAGGAAGCGGTGTCGATGCAGCACCGTACTTCCGGATTTTTAACCCCACCACCCAGATAGAGAAGTTTGATAAGGCGCGGGAATACATTTGTCAACACGTCCCCGAATTCGGTACC
>JBCCHR010000252.1:0-4951 GCA_039028655.1 Bacteroidota bacterium | reverse complement strand
CTGGATATAGATCCAGAGGATGGTAAAAGCTATCAGTTGGCCGTTGCCTTTGCCGGCTTGAAGGAATCGGACAGTGTGTTTTACTATCTCGATACCATTCGTAACAAGCGATCATCCCTATTGTATCGCGAGATACCTGCCTTTTTTCAATTTATCCGGGACGATCCCCGCTATCCTGAATTGTTGGAGGCTCACGGGCTCACCGATGATTAATAATGCCATTCCATGACATCTCCATGGGCCATCTTCCAATATGTATGGTACCTGATATCGATGGCACGTTGCAGGCTATTCAGCCGTTCAACAGCAATGGAATTATCTTGCTGAAAAAAGGGCTCAAAACGGCCTTGCATTCGCATGTATTCCTCCATTTTTATGCAAGGCGCTACCGAGTCCAATTGCAGTGCTCTTCGACCCATCGATCTATTTCGCGGGTCATGGCGATACAGTAACCATTGCCCCGAATCCACCACCGCCCGGTGGTATTGTGAAGGTCGCTTGTTATCGATGCCATGCGATGTACTATGACAATAGGCCAGCACGATCGAAGGACCGTCATAGCTTTCGGCCTCGTGAATGGCCTTAAGTGCTTGTTCGGGATCGGCATGAAGGGAGATCGAAGCCACATACACATGATCGTAGCACATGGCAATCCGACCCAGATCCTTTTTGGCACTTTGTTTTCCCGTGGCCGCAAACCTTGCGGTGGCCCCAAAAGGCGTGGCCTTGGACATTTGCCCACCTGTATTGTCGTATACCTCATTATCCAACACGAGGATATTTACGTTTTCATTGCTGGCCAGTACATGATCTAGGCCACCATAACCAATATCGTGTGCCCATCCGTCTCCTCCAATGATCCAGACACTCTTCTTCACCAGGCTATCGACCAATTCGAGCAAGGTCGCGGCATAGGGGTGATCGAGTGTTTTGAGTGTCGATTTTAATCGAGTTACTCGTAGGCGTTGGGCTTTGATCGCTGCTTCTGAATTTTGATCCGATTCCAGGATCGCGCGCATCAGATCGGCATCTACAATTCCATTCATTCCCTTCAGCATCTCTGTGGCTCGTTGCCGTTGCTGATCCAGTGAAAGGCGGTAGCCCAAACCAAATTCGGCATTATCCTCGAACAGGGAGTTCGCCCAGGCCGGACCTTTTCCATTGGCATTTTTGATCCAGGGCGTGGCAGGCAGTGATCCTCCAAAAATAGAACTTGCTCCTGTGGCGTTTGCGATCAGCAGTCGGTCGCCATACAATTGAGACAGCAATTTCAAATAAGGAGTCTCACCACAACCATCGGCAGCTCTGGGATACAAGAACAAAGGCTCTTGCAATTGTTGTTGATGAAGTTGGGTGGGATCGATACTGGTTCGGTCCCATTCGGGAATAGTATCAAAAAAATCCCAATGCGCTTTTGAACGTACCAAATTAGTTGCTCTGGGTACCATTTGGAGTGCATTGGACGGACAAGCATCTAAACAATGATTGCAGGAAGTACATTGGTCGGGATTGGCCTGAATCGTAAGATGTAAAAGGTCTACCTCCAGATCCGGGTCCAAAAAGACAGCTGATAACAGATCTTCCGGAGCTTCCTCTAAAACCTTGTCTCCCATGAGTTTCATCCGTAACGCTCCGGTCCCACAAACCAATGTGCAAGCCCCACATTGCACGCAGCTATCGGCATCCCAAAGTGGTAATTCTTCCCCACAATTCTTAGATCCCAAATGAGCGACATGGGTCGGATAGGTACCATCCACGGGTAGCAAGCTTAGCGGTACGTTTTCGGCGTTGCCGGAAAGCAAACGAGTTGTTAAGGTGTTGGGTACAACCTCCGCTTCCTCAATGAACCTACTGGACAGTAGTTTGGATTCAGGCAGTTCCAAGCGTATTAGTTGTTTTTTTATTGCTGAAAAACAACGGGCCAAATCGCTATCGTAATGCACGCTCAAAGCCGCCATTTGAAGATGCGACAAACCCACGTCGCTTAGCGTATTACTTTGAAGATGTACTGAAGGATTCAGCAGAAAAACAACGACCTCTAAGTCATTGAGTCGGTCGAATTGTTCGGCTGTAAGTTGTTCTAAGAAGGCGGTTGCCTCCAATTCGGATTGAATAAATAGTGTCCCGCCTCTGTCCAATCGATCAAGCGGGCTGTCTTCAGAAAAAAACAACACATCCTCACAGGCCACTACAGCCGCCTTATCGATGAGGTAAGGCGCATTGATGACCTGGTCCGACAAGCGAATATGTACCCATTCATGCGTGGCAGCCTTATCGTAGGTGGTTTCGGAATAGCCCTGCACATAGCTCTCTTTGAAGGCCGCTACCCGGTGATAGAAGTTCTCCAGGGGATACTTTTTAAAGCTTTCCCTGGATTCGCAAAGCAGCACCTCCTGTCCATGCGTTGGGAGTGCATAATTGGGCATTACATCAAGACTGGTGAACGTAACATCGTCTTCGATACCCACGGTAAAGTTATTTCGTGGCTGCGCTTTGTTCAAATGATGAAATACAGCATGTACCATGGCAGGAGTAAATTCTCGTGACCCCAGGCCATAGCGTCCACCTACCACCCGCGGCAGCGATTTGAGCTGTCCCGTTTGATAGGCTTCCATGACCGATTGTGCTACATCTAAAAAGAGTGGTTCTCCCGTCGATCCGGGCTCTTTGGTTCGATCCAACACGGCAATTGATGAGCAGCTGTCCGGCAATGCCTGTAGCAGATGTTTCGTACTAAAAGGTCTGAATAATTTGACCTTGACCAGACCATATCGCTCTCCCTGTGCGTTGAGATACAGCACCGTATTTTCAATGGTTTGCGTAGACGAACCCATGGCAACGATCACCTGCTCTGCTTGTGGATGTCCTACATATTCAAACAAGGAGTATTCACGTCCGGTAAGGGTTTTAAATTGTTCCATGACCTTAGTCATAATATCCGGACAGTTAAGATAAATATGATTAGCGACCTCCCTACCTTGAAAGAACAGGTCGGGGCCCTGCGAGGTGCCGCGAAGTACCGGCTGGTCTGGCGTAAGTGCCTGTTGCCGGAATGCCGAAAGATCATCGGCACTCAGCAAGCTTTTTATTGCTTCGTCTGAGATAAGCTCGATCTTTTGGGTCTCATGCGAGGTTCTGAATCCGTCAAAAAAATGAACGAAAGGAATTCGAGATCGCAAACTCGTTATGTGTGCCAATAAGGCAAAATCGTGAGCTTCCTGTACCGTGGATGCCCCTAAGAACGCATAACCCGTTTGGCGAGCCGCCATAATATCACTATGGTCGCAAAATACGGATAAGGCGTGTGTTGCGATCGCCCGAGTGGCCACATGGATCACATTGGGCATGAGTTGGGCAGCGATCTTGTACATGTTGGGTATCATGAGCAATAATCCCTGCGAAGCCGTAAAGGTGGTAGCAAGACAGCCTGTTTGTAGGGCCCCGTGCATAACTCCGGCTGCGCCGGCCTCACTTTGCATTTGTATCACCGTAGGTATACTTCCAAAAATATTGTTTAGTTGATGGGCGCTCCAGGCTTCCACCAATTCCGACATGTCCGAAGCTGGAGTAATGGGATAAATAGGACATACTTCGCTGAGCTTGTATGCCATCAAGGCAGCAGCCTTATTTCCTGTGGTGACTATGGTTGATGAGTTGGACATGATGGTGGAAGGAGGTGGTTGGATACGTATGAATGGTAGAATAAAAAAAGGCCACTCGAATGTGGAGTGGCCTTTTTTTGACTTACTTCACAATTTCCAAGGAAACTGGAGTTGGGTTGGTGATCATGTCAAACACTGGCGAGAATTTAGCCAAATTCTCCAATTGCTCTACGGAGGCATCCGACTTCACTTTTAGGACCACTTTGATCCCGTCAAATCCTTTACGGATATCGGCATCCAATCCAAGGAACCCTTGAAGGTCGCATCCACCTTCCAAGGTAGAAGAAGCACTCTCGATGTCAATTCCGTTGGCAGCCGCATGATAGGTCATTGCCGCAGTAAGACAAGATCCCAGGGCGTGAAGCACTACTTCCGGTGGTGTTGGTGCCAGATCGTTACCAAGAAGCACGTTGGGATGGTCACACTCCATCGTGAAGGTTTCTTCTCTGGTGGTGTCTTCCTGACCCACACCATAAAAGCTCTTGATACTGGACACACAATGTCCACCATCGATCCAATTGTTCTTTGATCTGAACTGGAACTTAGCCAATTCTGGGTTTCCTTGCACCGCACCGATAGTTTCTACCAGTTGGTCTACATTTACTCCGTTTTTTACATTTGCTGTTGTAATCATTTTGATAAAATTTTAAAGTTGAAATTAATTGTTTGGCTATGGGTATGCCATTGCCGTGCCAAACTAATCAACTTGCACATTATCAAATAGATAGGTCGATTTTGATACAAAGTTTTTCTCACGATAATTCGTAATTAAACGATTTATCGTGACTTGTTTTATGAGATTTCGTAAATTTTACACGGGACGAGATATCCCTAGCGCCTTTATACGCGAACTGAGGGTTGTTGGTGCCATTTTGAGTAAGGCAGCGGCACCATTTGGGCCGGAAACCCGCCAATGGCATTGTTTTAAAGCCTTGATCAGGTTTTCTTTTTCAAGCTTTTTTATTTCTTCGGAAGTAAGCACCCTTGATGTCGCTGCTCCGGTGGCCAAACCTTTACTATCTGCAGCTCCAGGTATGGTTGCGCTCAAGGCCGATTTCCCATTTCTGGAGACGATCACAGCCCGTTCCACCAAATTCTGAAGTTCCCTCACATTGCCGGGCCAGGAGTAATCACGTAAATGCTCGATATCCCCCTCTGTTAATTGAAACACCTTTTTATTGAGTTTTGAGGAGAACGTTTCAATCATCTGTTGAGCGATTCGCAATACGTCATCTCCCCGCTCCCTCAGGGCCGGAACCCGGATTGGAAATACATGTAAACGATAGTAG
>JBCCHR010000251.1:0-4967 GCA_039028655.1 Bacteroidota bacterium | reverse complement strand
ACCGTAACGAATTTCTTCGTTTCAATAAGCTACAGATAAATAATCGTTTGTTTTTTAACTGGGAAGTGAGTCAAATATACAAATTTTGAGTTAACTACCTAATCTTCTTCTAAATAAGCCAAAAACAAGGAAAGTGACGCCCCTTACCTGAGGTCATGTTTATGTGGAGGAAATTCCATTTTTTTTGACTAACTTATGCTTTCAGTAACAGTCCTCCCCGGTTTTGTTTAACGTAGTGGCCCAACGTATTTGTTATGACCGAAAAGGAAATAAACCAGCTCCAGGATGAGAACCAATTGTTGAAGAATCAATTGGGTCAAATCAAGCAGAAAATCGCCGATTCGAAGGCTCGAAAAATTAGCCGAACAAAAAAGGTTGCCAGCCTGGTTGCCGGATCCCGACTCAAACACAGCATTGCCAAAACTCTGGATGAATTCAACGAGGGAAAGGTCTCCAGGGATACGATCGCCGAACTGGTAGCCAGCATCTTCAAACGATTAGTTCGGGTAGGCTTTTTTCCGCTATTTATAGCAACGATCCCGATTTTTATCAACATTTGGCAAAACATCATCCTCACCTCGCAAAATAAGATCATTACCGAACAAAACATGAACTTCAAAGAACAGCTGTTGGATATCGAGGTGGGGAAATACGAAAGTATCTTCCTGGATTCCAAAGAACCCAGAGAGCGAAGGAAATGGGCGGTTCTCAATTATTTGAGAATTCAAAAGTCCAGATTTCCCGACCAACAAATCTCCCTGCGAAGTGCCTACTTGAGCGATTGTAGTTTTCGGGATGAAAAGTCCTTATTTACCAATGTTTCCTTCGAAGGCGCCGTAGTGGACAATCTTACGTTTAGCAATGTCAATCTCGACCAGTCCAGTTTTCGTAAAGTGGTTCAATTGGACTCCACTTCGATCTGGGGATTCAAAACTTGTACTGTAAGCAACAGCAATTTCACCGAGGCCTCAGTACGCAATATCGTGATCTACGATTGCGATATGACCAATACCAGTATTTTTGCAGCCTCCCTGGCCAATGATACCAACGAACCACCCAATCACTGGGCCATATTACTCAATGAGAATTATTCCGCTCAGGACAGAAATTCCCTTAAAAGGTACAGCGAACGAATTGCATACACCAACGATGATCTCATCCGTATCCACGGCGATGTGGTCGAAAAGTATGGTCTCGCCTACAAAGAATTGAAAGATAGAGAGCGAACAAATCTTTCTCCAGACCCAAGCCTCAATGAGCGGGTCGACGCATTGCGAGCAAAACAAAGAATCACCGCCAATCAATTGATTTTCCTGGATCTTTTCAACAAAAATAAAAATCCCTCGAGCGATTAATAGCCGCGCAACAGCTGTAATGTTATAACCATCAACCTCTTACAGAGTGCGACGCATGACAATTGTCATTTTTTATGGACGTTTTCTTCCCTACTTTTTTACTCAAGTAATTCAAGGTGTGTTTCAATTCCTGTTGGATGGAAAGGTCTAACTTCAGAAAAAACACCCATAAAACCGTCCGATATGCAAGTCAAAAAGAACCCGAAGGCCGATCTAAACCGTTGGAGTCATATTTTCTTCCTCACCGGCTTAGCCATTATGTTGTTTATCTCTTACCAAATGGTAGAATGGAAATCGTTTAACACCTCAGACCTTGCCAATTCCGAATTAAATGTGGGTGAAGATCTGGAGCAAGATATCCCTATTACCAATCAGCTCACTCCTCCTCCACCGCCGCCTCCACCCCCTCCGGCGGCAACACAGGTTATCCAGGTGGTTGAAAACAACCTTGATATTGAAGAAACCATCATTGAATCGACCGAAACCGATCAAAACCAAGAGATCGTGGAAGTAGTTGAAATCGCCGATATCGAAGAAGTGGAAGAGGAAGAGATCGTCTACGTACCTTTCGCGGTGATCGAAGATGTGCCTATTTATCCGGGTTGCGAGGGAGAAAGCGATAACAGCAGTCGAAAGAAATGCATGGAGACCAAGGTCATGGAATACGTCCAGAAAAATTTCAATACCGATCTCGCTGCCGAACTTGGGCTGGAGGGCCGACAACGCATTAGCGTACAATTCAAGATCGACAAACACGGACAGGTGATCAACGTAAGGGCTCGCGCTCCTCATCCACGTTTGGAAAAGGAAGCCGTGGGACTCATCTCAAAATTGCCTCGAATGACACCAGGCAAACAACGAGGCAAACCGGTGGGTGTGATCTACGCCCTACCCATTCTTTTTCAAGTAGAAGATTTGAATTAGTTTTTTTTTGCTGAATACATCCGGATCATAAAACAAAAACCCCTCCGTTGGTGCCAAGGCGAACAGAGGGGTTGTCTGTTAAAAACTGTGTAGAATTAAGATGGTTAGTACTTCACCAAAAGTCTTACGTTTTTCAATTCACCATCCACCAAAATCTTCAGAATATAAAAGCCTTGATTCAAATTGCTCAGATCATAGGTAAACTCATTGGTCCCTTCTGTCAACTGCTCGTTGGTTTGGAACACCACGTTTCCGTAGAAATCATATAGCACTATGTCGGCAGGTGTGTCTTGATTTACTTCAAAGCGAACGCTTACGATATCCTGAAACGGGTTGGGATTTACTCGTAAATGCGTGATAAAAATCTCATTAGACAGATCACAAGAGCCAAGCGTTGCTCCCCAATTGAGATAGGCTTGTACGGCAAATACCGGCACACAAAGGGTAATTCCGTTCACACAGATCTCTACCTTTTCCCAGTAAGGGTTGTTTCCACAAGTAATATCGATGGCTTCCACCACGATCGTAGCCTCTACCGTACAACCATTGTCGTCGGTAATGGTCACTGTATATGCAGTTGTCTCCTCGGGACAGACATCAATGGTCAAAGTGGTTTCGCCTGTACTCCAAAGCACCGAGTAATCACCGGTACCACCGGTAATGTCCAGCACTTCCAGCGTGGTACACTCGGCTGGTGCATATCCCAAATACACGATCGTATCAAGCGAAGTGGTCACCGCGAGCGCATCGGGTTCTTCTACCAGTACCATGTCCATCACCTCGGCACCCAAGGCATCGGTCACCGTAACTTCATAAATTCCTCCGGAAAGACCAACGGCCGTTGCCGTGGTCTGGCCATCGCTCCACAAATAGGTATAAGGCATAATACCACCGCTCACCACAATGCTGGCCGTACCATCGGCCGCACCATTACAGCTCACGTCGGTCGCTGAAATGGATACGAAGTCGAAGGCTTTTATCTGGAATCGAGCCGACACCGGGAAGTGATCGGACGCAGTTTCCGTATAGGTATTGTCGTAAAACTCGTAGTGCACTCGGGACGACATATCAATATAATTGTCGTACAGCTCATCGGTCACGCTGATATGATCGATCATATTCTCACGGAAAACAAAGGATCGAAATCCTGCATCACTCAGGGATCGAGTCACCACATTATAATTGACAGGATCGGAAGTGTATTCTTCATAGCTCGTAATCGTTGACGGAATATCCGCCACCGTTTCGTCCACATCATCATTGTAATCGCCAAGCAGGATCAAATTGGCATTGGGGAAATTGGCATCCAGGCTATCCTTGAGCACCTCGACATCGTATTTCCGCATATCATATCGGTTTTGAGCATCCGTGCCGCTGTTGGCGCGCGCATGAAGGGCCACAAAATTATATTGTTCTGTCTCGCCGTTGAGGGTCACATCCGCTACCATTAGAAATGGCAGGCGACCACTGGCGAAAAATCGATCTGTCGTACTGGGATAGCCTACCAGGGCCGAATCGTCACCACCGTTATAGAGGGGATGTATGGACTCCAGCAACACCGATGTGCTTATCATACTTACCGTTGCCGTGTTGTAGATGAAACCTATCTTCTGCTTTACTCCGGGTTCGTTGGGTCTGGATACAGCTTCAGATAAAACGAATTCATAACCGGGCAATTCATTCACTAATTCCTCAAACAAGACATCATCAGAGATCTCCTGAACCGTATAGATATCCGCATCAAGATCGATAATGATCTGCTTGGCGGCGGCCTTTTGAATTGCATCGGAATTGGGATCGCCAGCGGGAGGCGAATTGCTCTCATCACCAAACCATTCAATGTTCCAGGTTACCACGTCCAAGGTTTGCGCAGTGGGTATATCGATTGGAGGCACAGGAGGTTCATAGGGCCCTGCACAAGCAATGTCCGCTGCCTGCCTGGGTAGCAATTGATAGATCTCGAAAAAGCGTCCCACCACACCAATAACCTCGGCACAGGTTTCAGGCTGCCCCAATCCTACGATTTCTGCAACATCATTGTCGATGCGCAGTTCACCGGGGCCACTTGCATCTGTAAGGATGTAGTTGGAATTCCCAAACAGGATATCCCCTGGTGTTGGGAACGATGGATCAACGATTCGCACCAGTTCGGCGGGATGCTGCGATAATTGATCCAAGGTGATCGTAAGAGGTGTAATGGGTACGTTAGGCAGGCCATTGTTTTCTACGGAAGCAACCGGGCCAATTTGTACCTGATCGTTGAATACACTACGTGTCCCGGTCACCGTGATCGAATCCCCGATCATGAAAACTCCATCACCATGCACCAATTCGTCGAAAATCGCAATTCCTCCCGTGCTATCCTGAAGATAAGCCGATCCCGAGAACTGATCGGAAACGGTAAGCACACCGCTTACAGTTACCAACTCACTCACAGGTGCATTTCTGGCATCGAGTATAGAGATGGCAGGTGGAGGTGGTACTTCTTCTCCGTTTTCGGTACCGGGCGTAGGTGTATCCTGAGTGTAGGTGCTTGTATTTCTGGCGCCACCTTGCCCATTGGGGATTCGTTGGTTGGTGTGGCCATCTTTATTTCCAAGCTCACCCTCATTGATCTGCGCCTCACCGGCATTCAGCGACACCAACGACTCTGATGATGCCGGTTTATTGGTGTTGCTGAATGCCGGT
>JBCCHR010000250.1:0-4998 GCA_039028655.1 Bacteroidota bacterium | reverse complement strand
TTTGGTTCCCGCCATCCTCTTGATCACTCGCTACGAGATCGGCTACATGACCTATTATTTCTACGGAAGTATCCTGGCGTTGGCCATCTTTGTGGCCGTCCTCTGGCGGTCCAACCGAAAGCTTCATTACGTGATCCTTCACAACCTTGTCAAACTCATTATTGTCGTAGGCGTATTGAGCATAGTTTTGATCGATGTCGACCTGCTGCTTAGCCGTTTCCTTCTCACTTTTTAGGGCGTTCCCCCTTGCAGGGGTCGGGTGTTCCGCTATATCCCTGTAGTGCCGTGGAAGTAGAGCGAAGCTCACTTCACGACTACTACAGGGGATGCCGCTGCACCCCCTAACGCAGCTCGTAAATAACCTGTATATTTAGGTCATGAAAAAAGAAAATACCCTCAAAGTGGCCATGGCACAGATCGCCCCGGTCTGGTTGGACAAGGAAGCCACCCTGGATCGCATCAAAGAACAAATTAAGAAAGCAGCCAGGAACGACACCGAACTCATTATTTTTGGAGAAGGTTTGTTACCTGGTTACCCGTTCTGGCTCGCGCTTACCGATGGCGCACAATGGGATACCAAAGTCAATAAAGAATTGCACGCCCACTATGTACGCAATGCCGTTACCATCGAAGATGGCGACCTCGATGAGGTTTGCAAACTTTTGGCCCAACACCAAATGGCCTGTTACCTCGGCATTATCGAGCGACCCCTGGACCGCGGAGGGCACAGTATTTATGCCACGCTCGTGTATATCGATCCCAATGGGAAGATCGGTTCGGCACACCGCAAATTACAACCCACCTACGACGAGCGTCTTACCTGGGCGCCCGGAGATGGTCACGGACTTAAGGTCCACCCTCTGAAAAAATTTACAGTAGGCGGTCTCAATTGCTGGGAGAACTGGATGCCGTTACCGAGAGCAGCCTTGTATGGACAGGGTGAAGATCTGCATATTGCTGTCTGGCCGGGCAGTGTTCATAATACCGAGGACATCACGAGATTCATTGCGCGTGAAAGTCGGAGCTATGTGATCTCCGTGTCTTCCCTTATGACTGTGGAAGACTTTCCTGCCAGTACCCCGCATCTCGACAAGATATTCGAAAATGCGCCCAAGGTGCTGGCCAATGGCGGAAGCTGTATCGCCGGTCCGGACGGGGAGTGGATTCAAAAACCCATTAAAGACAAGTCGGGGAACAGCTATCACACCCTGGACTTCAATAGAATTTACGAGGAACGCCAGAACTTCGATCCCGTGGGCCATTATTCTCGCCCCGATGTAACCAGGCTCATCCTCAATCGGGAGCGGCAATCTACCCTGGGCTTTGAGGAGTGATCGTTAGACGTTCTATGGCTTTGATCCAGCGTTGAATAGACCAAAAAACAAAGATGGCCGAAGACGGTTTTTCGCGCCCGGAATACCCTATCTTTGCAAAAATTTTAAAATGAGCAGTCAGAATCACAGAGGTAAAGGAAAGAGAGCGGGTCAAGGCGCACGGCGATCAGGCGGGAACAGGCAGCATGGAAAACCCACTGAATCCAGCAAAAAGGGATCGCAAAAGACCGCCAAACCAGCCGATGGAATTCGCTTGAACAAATATATCGCCAACAGCGGAATTTGTTCAAGAAGAGAAGCCGACCTGTACATAAAAACGGGGCAGGTAACCGTCGATGGCAAAGTGGTGAACGAAATGGGATACCGCGTAAAGCCCGGATCCGAGGTGCGTTTCGATGGTCAACGTATCAGCCCGGAGCCAGCGACCTTTGTGGTGCTCAATAAACCCAAAGGCGTGCCCACTACTTCGAGTGAGACCAAAGGGCTCACGGTGATGGACATTATCGCCAATGCTACCAAGGCAAAGATTCGTCCATTCGGCCGGTTGGGAAGGAATGCCACGGGCTTGCTGCTATTCACCAATGACGAGACATTCCGGCAGAAATTCAGTAAAAAAGGGATCGATCGACTCTTTCATATCGAATTGGACCGCAACCTCAAGGCGGCCGATCTGCAATCCATTGCCAATGGCCTTTTGCTGGATGGTAAGGAAGTACAGGTCGAAGAAGTGAGTTATGTGAACAATGCACCTAAGAAAGAAGTGGGTCTACGTATCAAGCATACCGGAAACAGCGTGATCAGAAACATCTTTGAACACCTGGGATACAACGTGGTGAAAGTGGATTGTGTAACCCTGGGGCCACTTACCAAGAAAGACTTACCTCGAGGTCGTTACCGGCATCTTTCAGAAGAAGAGATCACCCTATTCAACCGGTTATAGCCCGGAACGGTCTTTTCGCAACGCCAGTTCCCAAATGGCGTACCCGATGACAACCACATATTCGAGGGCTACCCACCAGAGATTTTCGTCAAAGCCGTTGGCGCCATAGGCCGCGTAGCTCACAATACCCATAAAACTCCAAAGCAATGCATATCGGTAACGGGTAAAAAGCCCGAGCAGCAATGGCGTTGCTATGTACCAGGGATGGACGGTGGTAGACAACAGGAAATAGATGGAAACCGCAAGCAACATCGCCGTGATCAGAGCTTTTGGGGTTTCATTTCTTCTGAAAAAGGACAACAAGAGCACCGAAGCAAAGACAATGACAGGGAGAACCTTCCCCACGTCGGCGATGATGTTCCATCCAATGGTCTGGAAGCCAATATATCGAATGATATAATAGACACTTGCGTTGAACTCGAAATCCTGGAACCACAGCGAAATGGTTTTTGAAAAGTTCGCAATGAATTCCGAAGAAAGAAAAGGAGCAAAAGTAATGGCCACTGTTCCAATCGCCACTGTATAGAATGCGCTTAATCGAGTGAGCCCTTTTCCAACGGCTCCTTTACGCACAAAATACCGGAAGAACAACGGGAGGAACAATAAGGGTATCAACTTGACCGATACCGAGAGTCCGATTAGGACAGCCGCCCAGATCCAGCGTTGCTTGAACAGTTGGTAGAGACCGGCGAGCAGGAAAAAGAGCATGACTCCTTCGAAATGGAGGTTGCCCGTGCATTCGATAATGATGAAGGGATTCAGAAAAAACCAAAAAATAGTATGTTTTGGCATACCAAGGAGGCCAAGCAATCGCTTCCCTACGTAGAGCGTTCCCAGGTCGGCCAGGATGATAAGGGTTCGTAATCCCACTACGGTGCTCAAGATGCTCTTGCCGGGAAACAGATCGGCCAACAGAAAAAACAACTGGTTCACGGGAGGGTAGTTGCTGTAATGGCTGGCATTCAAATTCCCCATTCCTTCGATCAACATATTGAGGTTGCCAAATTCCAAAAGCGCAGTATTCTGTTGCAATTCCAACGGCGTGTACAAATAAGGATTGGTGAAGGAAGCCATCAGCTGTCCATCCAGTATAAAGCGATAAAAGTCCTGAGAGAGGTTAGGAATAGCGGGGTAGAACACCAGGCGAAACACCGTGCCAAACCCAGCCAAAAGCCAGAAATTCCATCCACAATATTTTATCAGGATGTAGGCAAATACGAACAATCCTGCGTAAAGACCTAACAATCGTAGGAAGTCGCTGCGCACCAGCTCGAAGGCAAAGAACCAATAGAGCAAAACACTAAAGAACCCGGCCAAAATGGGTACTTTGTATGCTTTAATGAACGACGACATGGGCTGTTTTTAGAATGAAGGAGTGCTCAAGCTCCAGGTTGGATCAATCTTGCCATTCGGCTATGAACAGGTTGGTATCTCGTGTCCCGCCATTGTTTCGGTTGGAAGAGAAGGCCAGGTACTTACCGTCATTAGAAAATACAGGAAATGCATCGAAGGTTTCGCCATGGGTCACCCGCTCGAGGTTTTTACCATCGATATCGATGAGGTACAAATTGAATGGGAAGCCTCGTTCCGCCTCAAAATTACTGCTAAAAAGGATCTTCTTTCCGCTGGGATGAAAAAACGGGCTCCAGTTGGCGTTGCCTAAATTGGTGAGCTGTCGGAGTTCGCTTCCATCCGCCTTGCAGATATATAGTTCCATTTCGGTAGGTTGTACAAGCCCCCTAGCCAGCAGGTCTTTGTACTCTTTGATCTCGTCTTCCGTTTTGGGTCTCGAGGATCGGAAAATGAGATGCGTACCGTCCGGTGAGAAGAACGCTCCTCCGTCGTAGCCCAGTTCATCGGTGATCTGGGTGACGTCGCTACCATCGAGATTCATGGTGTACAGTTCCAGATCGCCACTGCGCATCGAAGTAAACACGATCTTATCGCCCATTGGCGACACTGTTGCCTCGGCATCATAACCGGGAGTATCGGTAAGTTGAGCGGTGATGTTCCCTTCCAGGTCGGCCACGAAAATATCAAAGCTGTCGTACACAGGCCAGACGTATTTTCCATTCTCACGTAGGGGAACTTCGGGACATTCTTCGTCCACTAAATGAGTCGATCCGTATAGGATATGTTGGTTGTCCGGCATAAAATAAGAACAAGTGGTGCGTCCTTTTCCGGTGCTTATCATCGGCGGTTGGGTACCGTTAAAGATCTCATTGGCGTTCATCAGGAACATCTGGTCACAGCCCACACCCCAATCCTTGAAGTTGGATTGAAAGATCAACTGTTTATCATCGAAGCTCCAGTAGGCCTCCGCATTGTCGCCTCCAAAAGTGACCTGCCGGATCGATTTAAAATGTTTTTCTTCGGGATAAATAAGGGAATCTTTTACAGCACTTTTTACTTCCTCCTTTACCACAGTATCGGCAGTTTTGATTTCTTCAGAAGTATCCGAGGCATTTTTACACGAAAACAGCAAGCAAATCACAAAAAGGGACAATAAAATTCTCATAGATGTAGTAATTTTGAACAAAAATAACAATATGCGAGCATTTATAGTACTAATTGTGATCACTGTTTTGGCAGGCTGTAAAAATGGGTGGCCTTAAGGGAACCTGCAGTATGGCGAGTGGCCTAGCTTCTTCATACAACTGGCATGCAACATGCCAATCAGAACCGAGCTAGCCAGCTAGCCAGCCAGCTATAGCTAGCAACTGG
>JBCCHR010000249.1:0-5008 GCA_039028655.1 Bacteroidota bacterium | reverse complement strand
CCGGTATCGGCTATTTCGAACTTCAATCGATCGTTTTCCTTAAAAATGGTGATGCTAATGGTGCCTCCTTCAATGATCGAGGACAAACCGTGTTTTACTGAGTTCTCGATCAATGGCTGTAACAACATAGGGGGTATCTTTTCAGAATAGAGCTCCTCGGCTACGTTGATCTCGACCTTCAAACGATCTCCAAAGCGAGCTTGTTCCAATTCGAGGTACTTCGTGATGAAATCGAGTTCGTCTTTTAAGGTAACCAGATCCTGTTGAGATGCTTTAAGTTGGTACCGAAACAGATCCGACAATTGAGCGATCATGTTGCGGGTATGTTCATTCTCTCCTGGAATAGATGCATTGATCGTATTGAAAATATTGTACAGGAAGTGCGGATTGAGTTGTGCCTTAATTGCCGACAATTCACTCTTAAGAGCTACTTGACGAAGTTCTCCCTCCAATTTTAGTTTGCGCTGATGCTCTAAAAAGTACTCGTAACCATGAAACACACCAAACTGTACGATATAAAACAACCCGGGGATATAGATATCCCAGATCTGCGCCTGTCCTTTTAAATAGAAAAAGTCCAACCAATCACAAACCAGGTGGTACAAATTGAGCGATACAAAAATGAAGAGTGGTAAGGTGATGAGATGGCTCAAAAGTCTGTAAACAAGCTTCCATCGCTTCAAAATTTTAAAATTGAGTATCCAAATTGGAATGGTCACCAAAAAGAAAATAATGTATTGCACCCCACTGCCGTCCATAAAATCAACCCAGTTGAACAAAGGATCCCGCTCCTTTTGGTATCCGCCGCGATTGATCCACAAAGTAACGTGATACAATATGGCAAAGATGATGTATAGAAGCCCAACAGCCAACGCTTCCCTTAGTTCAAAAAACCAGATCTTTCTGTTCCAAAACGTTTTTTTCATACTATTAAGGTATAAAATTAGACACCATAGTTTACAAATCTAAAGGGTTACTCTTACTTCAGGAAGAAAAAAAAGACCAACGGGCTTATGCATCGATGAATCGTCCATGGCCCATTCGTCGACCCATACAACCATTCGACGGATAACGCTATTGAATCTTATTGGTATCGGCCATATTTGGTACAACAAAAACGAAGAACATGCATTTACGATCTATCGCACATTGGGTAGTTACCCTCGCTTTATTCTGCTGCCAACTGTTGGCCCAGGCTCAAACAGCCGATATCTCGGGCTCATTGGCCGACGAACAATCTCAACCCATTCCATTCGCAACCACCTTGCTCCTCAAAAGCTCGGATTCGACCATGGTAAAAGCTACGGTTAGCGATAATAACGGTTTTTTTAGATTGCGTAACCTTGATCCCGGCTCTTATTTCGTAAAAGCTACAAGCATTGGCTTTACCACCTATCGATCTAAAACGATTGACTTGGCGAACAGTAATATCGATCTTGGAATCATTTCGATGCCCACTTCCACAGAATCTCTGGAGGAGGTGACTATTGTTGTAGAAAAGCCTATCGTTGAAGTGTTGGCCGACAAGACCGTGTTCAACGTTGATAAAACCATTAACGCCATAGGCAACAATGCCTTTGAACTGCTGCGAAAAGCTCCTGGGGTAATTATCGATAACAATGGAAATATCATCGTAGAAGGCAAGACCGGGGTGCAGATCTTTATCAACGGCAGACCTTCCATTCTACGAGGCGACGACTTAAGAAACTACCTCGAAACGCTTCAGTCGACGGATATCGACTCGGTGGAGATCATCACACAACCTTCTTCCAAATATGAGGCTGCCGGAAATGCTGGAATCATCAATATCAAATTGAAGAAAAACAAGAGTTTTGGAACAAACGGCAGCGTTACGGCCGGATACATTCAAGGAAAATTTCCTCGTTGGAACAGCTCTGTCACCTTCAATAACCGTGGCAGACGGACCAACTTATACGGCACTTATAGTAACAACTTCGGAGACAGTTTTGGATTCATTAATTTGGACCGAAACCAAAACGGAACCAGATTCAATGCCCGAAGTCGGACCCGATTCGACCGGAACAGTCATAATATTATTACTGGATTCGATTTCTATGCCAACGCAAAGAGTACTTTTGGAACCCTGGTAACCGCTAATCTTGGGAATGCCATAGGCGATACGAAAAGTCGCACCACCATCACCCCCAACGGAACCTCAACTCCGATTGAAGTGTTGTTATCCGGCAGCAAGACCGATAATGTCTCGTCCAACTATAACATCAATTTCAACTACAAATTTGCTGATACGCTCGGACATGAACTTATCGTTGATCTGGACTACGGTAAGTATTCAAGCGATCGAATGAACTATCAACCCAACTTCTATGTAAACGGAACGGAAACAGATACGCTTCGAAATTCCATCGTCCGTTTTATCACACCTATCGATATCAATATTGTGGCCGCAGAAGCCGACTATGAACAGGATTTCCTTAAAGGCAAACTAGGCCTGGGTAGTCGAGTTTCCTATGTAGAGACGGCCAATGTGTTCGATTTTTTTGATGTGATTCAGGGGATGGATGTATTTAATCCAGATCAAAGCAATGCATTCGACTATACAGAACAGATCAATGCACTTTACGTTAATTTCAACAGAAAATGGAACAAATGGAATCTACAATTTGGACTTCGAGTTGAACAGACCATATCCGAAGGACGCCTCCAAAGCACCCAGGAATCCAGTAATGACGTGGTCAATAGGAATTATACGGACTATTTTCCAAGCGGCGGTCTTACCTATTCAATGAACAGAAAGAACAGCCTGGCACTTACCTACAGCCGTCGCATCCAACGACCATCCTATCAATCATTGAATCCATTTCGTTTTGCTCTGGACGAACTCTCCTTCCGGCAAGGAAACCCTTTTCTTCAGCCTCAATATACCAACAACATTCGACTGGCACATACCTACAACTACCGATTGACAACGTCGATAAGTTATAGCTACATATCCGATTTCTTTGCCCAGGTGACTGAGGCGCTGGGCGACAACCAAAACTTTATTATTACCAGAAACGTCGCAAACCAACGCATTTATAATTTGAGCATTTCCTATCCCGGTAAGATCACCGATTGGTGGAGTATTTATGCTAGTGGGAGTTTCTTCCGAAGTGAATATGAAGCCACCAGTCCCGATTTCATACCAGTACAACAAAACACTTTTAGTTTTTATGGACAAAATACCATTAAGTTACCGGCGCAGTTCAGAATGGAAGTTTCCGGCTGGTTTAGCAGTCCGTCGATATGGGGAGGCACCTACAGAACCAAAAGTCTGGGTTCCCTGGACGTTGCGTTTCAAAGAAAATTCATGGACGACAACCTGACGGCCCGAATTGCCTTAAGCGATGTGTTGTATACCAATCCATGGCGAGGAGATACTCAGTTTGGAACCTTGTCCATCAATGGTGATGGAGGTAGCGATAGTCGGCAATTGAGATTTAGCCTGAACTACAACTTTGGGCGAAAGGAGATCAAGAAAGCAAGAAAACGCAAAACCGGAATAGAAGCGGAGAAAAATCGAATTGACAACTAAAATCCGGACTACAATCCACTAATATAACCACCGTACACATCCTTAAATCGCAGGCCGTCGCTTAGATTGTATTTGCTCAGCTTGCGATTTTCGGCCAAGGCCCACAGTACGAATTCCTTGTAGAAATAGCGATCGTCCTGGGAAACATCCGGCACGTATTTGGCGAGCAAGGTGTCCAGCGGTTGGATGCTGTCCAGCCGCTCTCGGTATTCGGCATCGGTGAGACTGTCGACCAATTCAAAGCCACGTTGTTCAAAGAACCAGGAAACAATACCGTCATAGGGATCGATGTCACTGTCCTTTTGCAGTTTTTCTATCTTCGGAAAATAATGTTCAAACTCGGTCTTTACGGCGTCTGCGATCAACTGATGTGCCACCGAAGCAGCTCCCTCCTGCTCTCCTTCATACACCAATTCCACCTTGCCTGTGATGGCAGGCACGATGCCGATGAAATCGCCCATACGCACGACCGTCTCGGCCTCACCATTTTGAAGGGCCCTACGCTCGGCAGTACTCAAAAGATTCTCAAAGGCTGTAATGCTCAATCGAGCGCTCACACCGCTTTTTGCGTCGATAAATTCACTTTCCCGGGCCTCAAAACTCACCTGCTCCAAGATATCCTTGGCGAGTTCGGGTACTCGGATATGTTTTTTTTCTGAAAGTGCTTCGGCGGTTTCTTGTTCTGTAATGGTACGGGCAATTTCCATGCTTTCCGGGTAATGTGTCAGAATTTGGGAACCGATCCGGTCCTTCAATGGGGTAACGATGCTACCGCGATTGGTATAGTCTTCCGGATTGGCCGTGAACACGAACTGAAGATCGAGGGGCAGCCGCAGCTTGAACCCGCGAATCTGGATATCCCCTTCTTGTAAAATATTGAACAGGGCTACTTGTATCCGGGCCTGCAGATCCGGTAATTCGTTGATCACGAATATACTACGATTCGCACGTGGGATCATGCCAAAGTGGATCACACGGTCATCGGCATAAGTGAGTTTCAGGTTGGCCGCTTTGATGGGATCCACATCACCAATGAGGTCGGCTACGGTGACATCGGGTGTGGCCAGTTTTTCAGCAAATCGATCTTCCCGATGCAGCCATTCAATGGGTGTCTCATCTCCTTGTTCGGCCAATAATTCCCTGGCATATCGTGAGATGGGTTGGAAGGGATCGTCGTTGATCTCGCTACCTGCGACCACCGGGATGTATTCGTCCAACAATGAGATCATCTGCCGGGCCAGTCGTGTTTTTGCCTGTCCTCTTAAGCCGAGAAGATTGATATTATGCTTTGATAAAATCGCACGCTCCAACTCCGGAATCACCGTGTATTCGTACCCATGAATTCCTTCGAAGGTGGTTTCCTTTTTCATCAATTTCTGAAGCAGATTGCGTCGCAACTCTTCCTTCACAGTCTTGTGTTCGTAGCCCGCCTTCTTAAGCGCTCCAAATGTCTTT
>JBCCHR010000248.1:0-5008 GCA_039028655.1 Bacteroidota bacterium | reverse complement strand
TGGCATTCAGGTAATCAAGCAACTTTTCCTTGTTCAATTTTATCTCTTCAAGCAAATCGGTCGGGATCTTCTCTTTGTACGACAGGATCTCGATATTCTCTCCATTGAGTGAAAGCTGAATATTCTTTTCTCGTAAAATCGAAATGAGGTTTTTTGCGGTTTGTATCATAACTCAGAAATTGAAATGGGTACAGTACACTGTGTAACTCCTTTTTAAGGAGCAGTTAGGTTTGTTTTTGACAGAAACAGCCTAATATTCGATCGTTTTTTCACCAAACAAACGCTCAGCTTCGATGCCCTGTTCGAGACAGTGGTCGATCAACTTGTTAGATTCGATGATGGGTCGGGATTCGTCGGTGTATTTGATGGAACTGATAAACTTGAGCCAGGGCTCCAATCCCATGGCATAGACAAAGACATTCCGTGGATGGAAGATCTCCACCAATTGGTTGCCTTGTACAAAATTGCAACCGGCCAGTCTTCGGGATTGGTCCTTGCCACGCTCCACCTTATTGGCCACAAGGGGACCGTATAGCCACGACAACGGAGCGCCGTCGCATTCCATTCCGAGGAAAAGAACATCCACGTCGCCAATAACTTTTTGGATGCGTTCATAGATCTTGGGCTGTACGTTACAAGAATCGGCCACGAACAACACCTTAAAATCGTTATGCAGGGCTACATGATAGCATAGCTTACTACGTACATCAAGGTCCGAATGCTCTCCCAGGAATGGGATCCCGGTGATGGTACATCCGTCCAAGGTGATGGATTCCATATCGGTAAGTTCAATAATATTGTCGAAGCCAATGTTGTTGAACATGAGTTTCAGGTCGGGATCCTGCAAGTTTCCTTTACCACTACTGGGAACCACAATATGTTTCACCACATGCCGCAATTGCAACAGGGTTTCCAGCAAAATATGATCCTGGTGGTTATGGGTGATCAGAACGTAGTCGATTACTTCGGGAAGGTCGTTCACGGTATATCGGTTTACTTCGGTCTCATAGCCATCATAGCTGATCACCGGATCGATCAGGATGGAAATTTCCTTGGTCTCCACCAATACACAGGCATGTCCAAAATAGCGGGTTCGAATCCCCTCACCGGTATACCTTTGGTATTTCGGCGGTGGTGTTTCGGTAAAGAAGGTATTGAAAAGCTCCTCTTGTTCCGGTTTGATATTTAACGCCTGTCGTATTTCGGCAATGCTCCCCGGTGTCTTCTTCATTCGAAGCAGGTCGTCGATCACGGTTTCCTTGAATGGAATGGGTAAGTTGATGAGGTGAGGATCGTCCAGTCGAGGAGTACTCAATACAAACGACCGACTGTCGTCGGATTCTACCAACTGGAGCGAAATGGACTGTGCCGACTCATCGTGATACTCACTGCGATAGAGCAGCGATTCGAAGAAGCGGAAATTAGGCTTGTCGTTCAGGTCGTAATAGAGTTCCACAAAGCCTTGCAGCTCTTCAGGGATCTTATCGTAAAGCGGATCCAACGAATATCCTGAGGCCTCGTTCTGAAGCATCTCATTAAGATCGAGAATAGCCTGATTAAGTTTCAACATATTGGCACGCTTCTCTAAAGTCTCCTCCAGCAAGGCCTTAATATCCTCGACACGACCTCCGTCGTAGTCGATAAAAGGGCCACCTAACATTTTCGGGGTCTTCACTGCTGCGGCATGGACCTTTGGATTCTTGATATATGATTCCATTATTTTTATGTGACGATCCTTGATGTTCATAGCTGCCGTGGCCGGTGAAATCAGGTGAGCCCAACCGTACCATCGATCCACCAAAGCTTCGATGGCAACATTCAATTTTAGATAATGTAGTTTCTCATTCGTACTCATGACTGTAAATTTTAATAGTAACTTTTTTTGTGAATTGGTTTATAAGTGTTTGTTTTTAGTGTAGTAGTTAGATCACCGTTTTATCGACGATCTCTTCCTCAGGCAACTCGGTTTCTTCCCATGCGGCATTGGCCACTTCCTCACTCAATGCTTTGATGGTTGGATCGAAGAATAAAGATGCCAGATCGATCTTAACGTCAAAGGTCTTGCGGAGTTCAGAAACGATCCTGATTCCCTTGATGCTGTCGCCTCCGATCAGGAAGAAATTATCCAGGATACCGATCTGCTCACGATCGAGCAACGACTCCCATATGGCAGCAATCTTCTTTTCGATATCGGTGCTAGGTGCCACATATTCGATTCCTGTATCGATACTCGAGGCCACCGGATCCGGCAAGGCTTTCCTGTATAGTTTTCGGTTTACGGTTAGTGGAATCTCCTCCAAAGGCACAAAATAGCTGGGGATCATATAACTTGGTAAATGGACCGAAAGGAATGAAACCAACTCTTCCGTATATAGTTCTCGTTTGCTCACTACATAGGCCACCAACTCACGTTGATCGGTCTGGTCTCCATTGACCAGAACAACCGATCCTGTGATATCCTCATGCGAAAGCAAACGTTGTTCGATCTCGCCCAACTCGATCCGGTGCCCTCGAATCTTAACCTGGTTGTCGTTCCTTCCAACAAAGATGAGGTCCCCATCTTCTGTCCATCGTGCCAAATCACCCGTTTTATAAATCGATTGGCCTGTTTCCCACGGATGCGGAACAAACTTTTTGGCGCTTAATTCTTCTTTGTTCAAATAGCCTTGTCCCACTTGGTCTCCTGCTACGCACAGCTCGCCAACGACACCCATGGGCACCAGTTGGTGATTGCCATCCAGTAACAAAACCTGCGTATTCAAATGGGGAGTACCAATATTGGTTCCATCCAGAGTGTCACCGTGCGGCATAAACACCTTTGTGGTCATAAAAATGCTGGTCTCGGTCGGGCCATACAATACACGGATAATGGCGTCCGGAAAAACACTTCGCATTTGTTCAAGTACCGCAGTTGGCACCTTATCCCCACCTATATAAACTTCTTTCAGGCCCTTGAATTTGGCCTGAAGACCTCGTTCGCCTATGGCTTTCGTGATGGGTCCCATGAGGGTAGGTACAGCGTGAAATTCGTTCACCGCGCTCAGTCTTTCCAAAAGCGTATCCATATCGCGGATCTCAGCGTTGGTAAGTAAGACCGCTGTTCCTCCAGAGATCAACGGATTGAGCAATTCGAAGAGGGATATGTCAAAACCATTGGAAGCCAGGATCGCTTGTCGTGAGTTGGCAATGGTAAATTTGTGTTTGATATCAAACAGGAAGGCTCCCAGATTACCATGTGACAATACCACACCCTTAGGTTGGCCTGTAGAACCTGAAGTATAGATGATAAAAGCGTCCGAGGATACGGTGATCTCCACTGGAAAATCTGATGTTGCCTGTGATAAGGCGTCTTGCCCGTCTATGCACAAAGGCTTCATCCCGGCTATGGCGTCATGCTGGCGCAGCCCTCTGGCTGTGAGCACCAGCGATGCCCCGGAATCCCCAATAATGTAATTGGCTCGCTCACTGGGTAGCGTTACATCCACTGGGATGTAAACTCCACCGCACTTCCATACACCTAGAATGGCCGCGACCAGATCCACGGATCGCTCCAGGAAAACAGGCACAAAATCTCCCGGATAAATACCTTCATCAGCCAGAAAATGGGCTATTTGGTTAGATCGATCATCCAATTCGCCGTAGCTCAGCTGCTCTCCATTACATTCTATGGCAATTTCAGCGGATTTTTCGGCAACCTGTGCGGCAAAAAAGTCCAAAACAGATGCTTGTTCCTCATTGGGTTGATCAGTATCGTTAAACTCCTTGAGCAGCGTATTTTTTTCCGAAGAAGAAAGAAAATCGATCCACCCAATACGGGTGTCTGCTTGAGTAACTGCTGCGTGAACGATGGATCTGAAATGTGTCATCAAACCTTTGATGAAATCTTCCTCAAACAAATCCTTGTTGTATTTTAAAACAAAGGCGATCGCATCCTGGAACTCTCTCCATTCGATATCCAGGTCAAATTTGGACAAGGAACTGCCCATGTCCTCAATGTGATCCAGCGTCTCCGCCGATACGGCTACTTGCTGTTCCCTGTGGGTGTTTTGCAACGTGAGAAGTATATCAAACACAGGACTTCGGCTCACGTCCCTGCTTAGGTCCAGTTCCTCCACCAAGGTGTCAAATTGGTATTTGTTGTTTTCAAAATCAGACAATGTGTCCTGAGTAAGCCGTGCGTAGAATTCGGCAAACGTTTGTTCAGGATCAACTTCATTGCGAAGGGCCACGGTATTGATGTAAAACCCGATCTGGTTTTCAAGATCGGCATGGTCCCTCCCCGACAACGAAACCCCAACAATGATGTCTTTTTGAGAGGTATAACGATGCAGTAAAACATTCCAGGCGGCGAGCAACACCATGAAGGTGCTTCCTCCATTTACGGCAACGAACGATCGCAATGCCTCTGCTGTTTTCCCATGAATGTACGCCTGAAGAGACTGGCCTCTGTTGGTCTTTACCTTGGGCCGGCTACCGGCCGAAACCAAGTCGATGGTGGCCAGTTCGCCTTTAAATTTACCTAGCCAATATTGCCTGTGGTCCTGATAGGTACCACTCTGCATTTGTTCTGTTTGCCAAACCGAATAGTCCTTGTATTGCACCTCCAAATCCGGAAGCTGTCCCTCGTGACCTGAGACTAAAGCCTGATAAATAGCAGTGGTGTCCTGCATAAGCACGTTCATGGAGCGATCGTCGCTCACAATGTGATGCATGTTGTAATAGAAAAGAAACTGGTCGTCGGCCACGTGCAACAAAGCTGCTCTGAGCAGGGGTCCTTTCTCAAAATCGAAGGGCTGAAACTTGTCTTCTTCCACGTAGGCGATCGCACTTTTCATCGGCTCCGCCTCTTTGCGATAGTCGAACACCGGAACCTGGAAATCTATGTCTTCCGGCGATTGGATCCTTTGGCGAATTTCACCTTCATCATTGGAAAACTCCAAAAATCGTGTGGTGCAGGGTATCCATCCCCCCCCCCATCCTTCCTCCAACAAGTTAGCCTTCCACTCAC
>JBCCHR010000247.1:0-5015 GCA_039028655.1 Bacteroidota bacterium | reverse complement strand
GTTTTAATTTAAAATATTTTATTTTTGCCACTTATAATTAAATCTAAAAATTAAGAATTATGTCAGACATTGCATCAAGAGTTAAAGCAATTATCGTAGACAAATTAGGTGTTGACGAGAACGAAGTTGTGAACGAAGCTAGCTTCACTAACGACTTGGGAGCAGACTCCTTGGATACAGTAGAGCTTATCATGGAATTTGAAAAGGAATTTGATATTCAGATCCCAGACGATCAAGCCGAGAATATTGCCACCGTTGGTCAGGCAGTTTCCTATATAGAAGAGGCTAAATAATACAATTTCCATATGGAATTAAAGCGAGTTGTAGTAACAGGTCTTGGTGCCCTCACTCCCATTGGTAACACACTTCCCGAATACTGGGAAGGTCTTCGCACGGGAAAAAGCGGATGCGCTCCAATTACCTATTTTGATACTGAAAAGTTCAAAACCAAATTCGCATGCGAAGTCAAGGGCTTCGATCCATTGGAACATTTCGATAGAAAAGAGGCCAGAAAACTGGACCCGTTTGCTCAATACGCCCTCGTTTCCAGCGATGAGGCGATCAAAGATGCAAAGATAGACCTTAACCATGTCGACAAATTCAGAGTAGGCGTGATCTGGGGAGCTGGGATCGGTGGACTGGAAACTTTTCAGAATGAAGTTATAAATTTTGCAGGAGGGGATGGAACACCACGTTTCAACCCCTTCTTTATTCCCAAAATGATCGCCGATATTGCCCCAGGTAATATCTCGATCAAACACGGGTTCATGGGACCCAATTATACCACGGTTTCGGCCTGTGCTTCCTCAGCCAACGCAATGATCGATGCTCTTAATTATATACGTTTGGGGCATTGCGACATCATCGTGACAGGAGGAAGTGAAGCGGCAGTAACCAAAGCAGGAATGGGTGGATTCAATGCCATGCATGCGCTTTCCACAAGAAACGACAGCCCTGAAACTGCTTCCAGACCCTTTGATGCCACCCGAGACGGTTTCGTTTTGGGAGAAGGTGCAGGGGCCTTGATCCTGGAAGAGTACGAACATGCCGTTAACAGAGGTGCCAAGATCTATGCAGAGGTGATCGGTGGCGGAATGTCCAGCGATGCCTATCATATGACCGCTCCTCATCCGGACGGTATTGGTGTTGAGCGAGTGATGCTCAATTGCCTTAATAATGCCGGGTTAACTCCGGATCAGGTAGATCATATTAACACGCACGGAACTTCGACCCCGCTGGGAGATGTGGCCGAATTAAAGGCGATCTCCAAAGTATTTGGTGAGCACGCTAACAAGATCAATATCAACTCTACCAAGTCGATGACAGGTCACTTGTTGGGAGCTGCCGGTGCCATCGAGGCCATTGCGACCATCCTATCGATAGAGCACGGCGTGGTACCTCCAACGATCAACCACACCACTGTCGATGAGACCATCGACCCATCCTTAAACTTAACACTCAACAAAGCTCAAGAACGAACGGTTAACGTTGCCATGAGCAATACCTTTGGATTTGGGGGTCATAACGCTTGCGTTCTGTTCCGGAAGTTAGACACCTAAATTTCTATGTCCTCAATTAAAAACATATTTTCTTCTCGTTCTGAAAAAGGCGATGAATTTTATATGGGGATAAAGAAGATATTGGGGTTCAAGCCCGGTAACATCGGTATATACGAAGAGGCATTTACACACCGTTCCATGAACAACACCAACGACGATGGTGCTCCCCAAAACTATGAGCGCCTCGAGTTTATGGGAGACGCTATGTTGGGAGCCGTCATCGCCGCGCACCTATTTAAAAAAGTACCCCAGGGGAATGAAGGGTATCTTACCAAGATGCGATCGAAGGTGGTAAGCCGGGAACATTTGAACGAATTGGGACGCGACCTGCAACTCATCAAACTAGTGAAGACCAATATTCCTACCCGGCAATTCGGTGAGAACATACACGGGAATGTGTTCGAGTCGTTGGTGGGGGCCATTTACCTGGATAAAGGTTATAAGTATTGTGAGAAATTTATTCACCGTAGAGTGATCAAGCCGTACGTGGATATCGAGAAACTGGAGGGTAAGATCATTAGCTACAAGAGCCTGTTTATCGAATGGTGCCAGAAGAACAAGAAGAGTTTTAAATTCAATGTCTACGAAGACACGGGCAAAGACCCATTGAAGCATTTTGCCGTGAAGTTGGAATTAGAACAGGATACCGTTGCCAAAGCCCGCGGCACCTCCAAGAAGAAGGCCGAAGAACGTGCGGCCAAACGAGCGTATTACAAACTGCAAAAACAGATGCAGGTACAGCCCGGTTAGACCACATCTGGTCAGGTTCCCAAACGTTTTCGTTAGTATTTTCCCCAATTATATGGGACAGAAGGGTCACTTCAGCAAAACAATACCTATTTTTAGGCAAAATTCGAAACATGGCCATCCACAAAATAGTTTTGGACGACGATGATTTAGCTGAAGACTTTTCGCTGGTAGCCATCCATTGTAGCGAGGAAGCCTACAAATTGGCATTTCTCCTCAATCAAAAATTGAAGCTATCGCTTCATCGAAGGAATTCCGACATACAATTTACCCATGACAGCCTGGAAGTTCAATTCCCGATCTTCGATTTTGAAGATGCGTTGCAATACACCAACTATTACCTGGTTGGGAACAAATGCAAATCCAGTGTTGCGATGGCTGCCAACGAGGGAGACCTCTTTACAGAGACCACCACAGAACGTTCTGTGATCAATCATTTACTGCCGGAGTTTCCAAAGGCCGATTTTTTCCTAAAGATCGAAACCGATTTTGAACAGATTCCGCTCCGGAAGAACATTGCCTTGATCAATGAGGTAAATCAAGTGATCTCTGCTTACGAAGTAGAACCCCATCAAATTAAATCGAACAACAATCTAATATTCAATTAAATGCCTAATCAGAAGAAAACGAAGATTGTGGCCACGCTTGGGCCAGCCACCAACGATAGGAAGATATTGAAGAAAATGATCAAAGAGGGAGTGAACGTATTTCGTATCAACTTCTCTCACGCCGATTATGAAAGTGTCCGAAAGCGTATCAAAATGATTCGCGATCTGGGCGACGAATTGGGAACATCCACTGCGGTCCTGGCCGACCTGCAAGGTCCAAAACTACGTGTGGGCATCATGAAGGAAGAAGTGGTGGTGAGCCCCGGCGACGTAATCTCATTTTGTACGGGCAAAGAATTTGAAGGCACCCGAGACCGTGTATACATGAATTACGATCAGTTTCCCAAGGACGTCAAAAAGGGGGAACGCATCCTGTTGGACGACGGGAAACTCATCTTTGAGATCCTCTCCACCAACGAAAAAGACACTGTAAAGGCCAAAGTGGTTCAAGGAGGGCCGTTGCGATCGAAAAAAGGGGTAAATCTGCCCAATACCAATATCTCATTACCGGCACTTACCCAAAAAGACAAAGAAGACGCCATTTTTGCCATAGGACAGGAGGTCGACTGGATCGCGCTGTCGTTTGTTCGACATGCGGCTGATCTTAAAGAGTTGCAAGCCTTGATCGAGGCGCATAGTGAATACAAGATCCCGATCATTGCTAAGATCGAGAAACCCGATGCGGTGGCCAATATCGAGAAGATCATCCCATACTGCGATGGCCTGATGGTGGCACGGGGAGACCTGGGAGTGGAAGTGGCCGCAGAAGAAGTACCGCTCATACAAAAGAGGCTCGTTTTGATTGCAAAACGAGCGCGTATCCCGGTGATCATTGCTACCCAGATGATGGAGACCATGATCACATCGCTTACGCCTACACGAGCCGAGGTGAACGATGTTGCCAACTCGGTCATGGATGGAGCCGATGCTGTGATGCTTTCCGGAGAAACATCCGTAGGGAAATATCCGGTCGAGGTGATCAAAACCATGACCAATATCCTCAAACGGGTAGAGAACAGCGAATTGATCAAAGTACCTCACGAACCACCGCATATTAGAACCAATCGATACATCACCAAGGCAGTTTGCTTTCATGCTGCGAAAATGGCCGATGAGATCGAGGCGCGCGCCATCTGCACCCTGACGAATAGTGGGTACACGGCCTTTCAAATTTCGGCCTGGCGACCCGATGCGCATATTTTGGTGTACACGTCCAATAAGAGGATTTTATCCAGGCTCAACCTGCTGTGGGGTGTAAAATCATTCTTCTATGATAAGTATGTGAGTACAGACGAGACTGTGGAAGACGTCAATCGGATTGCCCATGACAAAGGCTTCGTGAAAAAGGGAGATTACCTCATCAACCTGGCGGCCATGCCCATCAAAGAGAAGGGAATGGTGAATACGCTTAGGGTGTCTCAGATCTAGAATTCAGAAAAAATAAAAGGCGCGATCAACCAACGGGTCCATCACGCCTTCCATAGCATCTATGGGTGTTTACTTGATCGTTTCCATTTTGGAAATTACCATTGCATCCCCGTCTTTATAAATGCTCACGGTGCTGTCGAATTTCGACGCACTGTACACATACTCGATCTTCTCGAGCACATTGTCTTTGCGGCTCACTTCCAATTGACTGGTCCAGATACCTTTTTTAGGTTTGCTGTCGAACACGATCTCTGTGTTTTTTCCTTCGGAAAGTGGAAAGCCAAATTCCTTTGGGAAATCGAACAGTCTTTGGGCAATAAAGAAGGCCTCGTGCCATTGGGCGTCCGGTAGTGTGATCGTTTCCGTATTTACCGGATTGCTCACCGTTCCACCAGTTGTTTCCTTATATACTACATCAGCAAAGAGTTTATTTAATTCAGAGGCATAACCCTTCACCGTAATATCACGTTCCGGAGGGAAGTATTTGGAGAGATAACCATTAAAGGCAAATCCTTTTTTATGGTTAAATTCTACCTCGTTCATTCCTCCTTCGATACCGCTCACTTTCATAGTGGGGTTTTCTTCGGAATGGATCACCTTCACCTTGGTACCGTAGGGCATGCGCGCAAGTTTCTCACTTTGCAGATTGGCATACTCACGTAGGCTTAATCCG
>JBCCHR010000246.1:0-5015 GCA_039028655.1 Bacteroidota bacterium | reverse complement strand
CAACGGGAAGGACGTGAGTGTGTATGTGGTGGCTCGGGTAAAGGTGAACGGTGGCAGCTACTTCCCCTTTATTGATCCAGAAGTGGATCTGGCAGCCGAAAAATGGAACCCGCTGGGGCATCATGAATGGATCAATAAAGGGGAAGTAGCTGCCACCGTTCACCTTTACCCGAGCCACCACATACACACTCACGTCCTTCCCGTTGCCGGCTTCGATCTCCTTGATCTTTTGAGCCAGTTGCCAGATAAGGTCGGGTTTGGTCTTGACCGATCGGCGCTGTTTTTTGGTAAGCAATCGGGAGAGGTCGTAGTTGTTGCGAACACCCGTTCCTTTCTCTTCCACGTACACAGAGAGGAGGCCGCTTTTGCTTCGAAGCATCATGCGCCAGGCGAGTCGGTGTCCCTCTTCGGTCCACAGCACGTCGTCTTTCAGCGCCCAGTGCCGGAGGGGCAGCGCTAATTGGATCAGGAAATAGATGGAAAAGAATCCGTAGAACAGGGGTTTCCATCGCAGGCGCCCCATCTCGTTGCCGGTATAGATGGTTTTCTGCGGAATAATTCGTCGCAGCGGGTTCACGATACGGCGCACAAGTGTTTCCGAAGAAAAGAAAAAGAAAGCAAAGGCCATCGACATATAAGGGAAGATCCCGATCTGGAACACCACCGAATTGAACATGTGGAAGAACACCGAGATCCAGAAGCCGAATACCCGGGTGCGTTTCCAGAGCATCAGGGGAACGATGAGCAGATCGAATAAGATCCCGAAATAGGCCATGGCATAGTGCACCCATTTTTGCTGGAGGAAATCGCCAATGAGCCAATAGTCGCTCTTGCCTCTCATAAACATCCCTGTAGCCGTTCCGTCCAGCCAGTCTGGGTAGATCTTGGCGATCGAGGCATAAGTGTAAACGATCCAGATCTGGAGGATGATGAGGGCATAGGTCCAACGCGGGACCGAGTTAGAAGCGATCTTGGGGTTTTGTTTGGCATCGATGGACCACCAGCTGTGGGCCGGAAGCAGGACCATGAACCAGCACAACAGCATCATGAGGTAGTAATGGTTGTTGTAGGAGGTTTTTTGCATGAGGTAGACGCAGGACCACATAAGGGCATAGCAAAACATGCTAAACCGATATTTGTACCCTATAGTCACCAACACGCCGAAGATGCCCATAAGAGCAAAGTAGTAGTACATCCACTCGCCCGGCAGGGGTTGTAAAAAATCGAGACCGATAAAGTTGAAGGTAAACACCGGTTCTACGAAATTACGGCGCACCGCACCGAGCAGGATCTCTCCAAAGGCCTGGGTGGTGATCAGGATCCCGAAGGCCACGCGCCAAAGCACCAGCCCTGTGTTGTCTACGTGTTTGAACAGATACTTATACATGATCCTGGAGGTAAGCTCTTGCGAATTTCTCGTCGTTTTGTATGGCCTCTTTCAACTCGGTTACCGAGGGAAAGTTCTCTTCGTCCCGAATGTGGGTAAGGAATTGCAACTCCAACGGCAGGTCGTACAAGTCGCTGTCCACATCCATAAAATAGGTTTCGATGGTAACATCCTCGCCCCCTACCGTGGGATTGGTCCCAATGCTTGTGAGGCCAAATACGCGTTGACCGTCGATCATGGAGGCCGTCACGTAGACACCATTGGCGGGAATGAGCTTCACCGGATCGGTGATCTGTAGATTGGCAGTGGGATAGTTAAGTGTTTTCCCGATGCCTTTACCCCGAACCACCGTGCCTTGCAAGCTGTAGGGATATCCCAGGTAGTTGTTGGCGGTGGTAATATCTCCTATTTCCAGTGCCTTGCGGATCTTGGTGGAGCTTACCGAGACCTCGTCCAGTTGTTGCGCATCGATCTCTTCCACCTCAAACCCCAATTGGGCACCAAATTCCCGCAAGTCGTCAATATTGGCGGTGCGGTTACGGCCAAAGCGGTGGTCGTATCCTATGATGATCTTTTTGGCGTTGAGCTGGTCTACAAGCACCTCGGTCACGTACTCGTCGGCCGTAAGGCGGGAGAACCGTTTTGTAAAGGGTTGCACCACCAGGTGATCGAGACCCAATTGCTCCAGGCGTTGTTTTTTTTCGGATAGGGTATGGAGCAGTTTCAAGTCGCTGTTTTTCTGCACCACCATGCGCGGATGGGGGTAAAAGGTGAGCAAAACCGAGTCCAGATGCTCTTCGCGGGCCGTTTGGATAAGCCGTTCCAGCAAAGCCTTATGGCCCAGATGTACCCCATCGAAGGTGCCGATGGTCACCACACTTCCCCGGGTATTTTGATAGGCCGATGCGCTGTCGTGTTCTTTCAACTTACTTTCCGTTAAAGGTATTCATGGTATGGTTCACTCCTGCCAGGCCAAAGGATTCGATGGCTTTTGCTGCTGTTTCCAAACGTTCCGGGAGGAGTTTGGTTTCCTCTTCATTCCACGGACTCAACACATAGTCTACCTGCCTGCCTGTTCCAAAACTATTGCTGATCCCAAACCGGAATCGCGGATACTGGGTAGTTTGCAGCATGTGCTGGATGTCTTTCAGGCCGTTGTGGCCGCCGTCACTCCCTTTGGTTTTTATTCGAAGTGTTCCAAAGGGGAGGTTGAGGTCGTCGGTGATCACCAGCAGGTTCTCGCGTGGGATCTTGTGTTTGTCCAGCCAGTATTTCACGGCCTTACCGCTCAGGTTCATAAACGTACTTGGTTTGAGCAGGTAGAAGGAGCGCCCCTTTTTCTTGTGCAGGGTCATGTCTCCCAACTTGACCGTTTCCCAGTCCAGTTCATTCTGGCCGGCCAGGAAGTCCAGGACCGAGAAGCCAATATTGTGACGGGTGTTGTGGTATTTGGGGCCAATATTGCCCAAGCCAACGATCAGGAATTTCTTCATGGGGTCTTCTTCGGATGGGTCCTTCCTTCCATCCTGTTGGGATGGTTTGTCCTGCGAAACATTAAATAGTCTTCTCAGAAAGGAGATCATTCCAATTGTATTTCAGCAAAAATAAAAAAAGCATCCCGGATTATGGGATGCTTTGTTTGTATTATTCTGAAGACAGAATCTATTCTTCGGCAGGTGCTTCGGCAGCAGCAGCTTCGGCAGGTGCCTCTGCTCCTTCTTCTCCTTCTGCTCCTTCTTCCTCTTCCTCTTCTTCCTCGTCTTCCACAGCAACACGAGAAGTTCGTACCTGACAGATCACCGCGTTTTCAGGATGCATGATCTTGAATTTTTCCTGCTCGATGGCAGTTACATACATCTTCGCACCGATCTTCATTTCGGTAATATCGGCCTCGATATAATCGGGCAGATCGGCAGGAAGTGCCTTCACACGAAGTTTACGGTTTACGATACGCAAAACTCCCCCGTTACGAACACCACGGGCGTTCCCGACAATTTTCACAGGAATCTCCATAGTTACTTCCTTGTCGTCGAAGATTTGGTAAAAATCTACATGTAGAATTCGGTCGGTTACCGGGTGGAACTGGATGTCCTGTAGGATACATTCCAATTTGGTTCCGTCTTCTAGCGCAACTACAACTGTGTGTACGTCTGGAGTGTACACCAAGTCTTTAAATGCAAGTTCTGTTGCCGAAAAGTGTATGGGTGCATCTCCTCCGTAAACTACGCAGGGAACCCTTCCAGCATTACGTAGGGCTTTAGTAGCACTTTTGCCCACGCTTTCTCTTTGAGATCCTTCGATTGTAATTGATTTCATTTCTTTAATTATTGTTCATACTTGATTTTCCCCGTAAGGGGCTGCAAATGTAGCACTTTTTCTTGCAATTGCGAATAAAACCAAGGACAAAATTACGGAAAGGCAGCCAAGCTGTTTTCAGCATAAAAAATAATCCGAAACGGTAGAGCGCCCTGGGAGGGAAACCTGCATTGTCCTTTGTCTACATCAGGAACTTGGAAGAGATCGACTTGTTGGAATGCACGCTCATCATCACATCGGCGAAGAGGTCGGCACAGGTGAGTACCCGGATCTTGTCGCTGCTTTCTTTGAGCGGGATGGAATCGGTTACGATGAGTTCCTGCAATTGCGAATCCCGGACGCGTTCGTAGGCGCTGCCCGAAAGGATGGGATGGGTGCAGATGGCGCGTACGCTCAGGGCACCGCGGTCCATCATAAGATCGGCCGCGCGGGTAAGCGTTCCGGCGGTGTCGACCATATCGTCTACCAGCACCACGTTCTTTCCGGCCACGTCGCCAATGAGTTCCATATGGGAGATCACGTTGGCCTTGGCGCGCTGCTTGTAACAGATCACCACGTCGCTCGCCATGGCCTTGGAATAGGCATAGGCACGTTTGGATCCTCCCATATCGGGGGAGGCGATGGTGAGGTTCTCCAGATTGAGTTGCTTTAGGTATGGCAGGAAGATGGTGGAGGCAAAAAGGTGATCCACCGGTTTTTCGAAAAAGCCCTGGATCTGGTCGGCATGGAGGTCCATGGTAATGATTCGTGTGGCTCCGGCAGTCTCCAGCATTTTGGCCACCAGTTTGGCCGCGATGGGCACACGGGGTTTGTCTTTTCGGTCCTGTCGCGCCCATCCAAAGTAGGGCATCACCGCGGTGATATGGCGAGCCGAGGCACGTTTGGCCGCATCCAGCATGAGTAGCATTTCCATAAGGTGATCGCTGCTTGGGTGGGTGGAACCGATAATAAACACCCGGCTTCCCCGCACCGATTCTTCAAAGGAGGGTTGGAACTCTCCGTCGCTGTAGGTAGAGGTGATCACTTTCCCCAGGGGCGTGCCAAAGGCAGCGGCTATTTGGGTAGCGAGAGTCTCACTTTGCTTGCAGGCAAAAATCTTGGGAGCGGGCGGTTGCGGCGACATAAGTTTGTGTTATTTGGTTGGACGGTTACAAATGTATACTAATGGATGCCTTTTCTAAAAAATAGGCAAACAGATTTACTAACAATTTTTGGAAAGTTATTCCCGAGAAACTTTTGTCATTATTTCGAAGAATTGTTTATTTTTGCCCTCCATTTGCCTTGGTGGCGGAACTGGTAGACGCGCTGGATT
>JBCCHR010000245.1:0-5038 GCA_039028655.1 Bacteroidota bacterium | reverse complement strand
TGAATGTAGATATATTGCCCTTATCTTTGGCCTCCGGAAAGGCTTCCCTGGTATCGTATTCGACCGACCATCGGCCTCCGGTGTTCAAGTAATACAATCGATCTTCTAAGACGTTGGACGATTTGGTTCGGGTGCCATTTTTACTGCCCGTGTTTACGAATCCCACGCCGTCGTCGGAAATAGTCGCAACGATTACTTCATTGGGTTGTTTTTTGAATCGAACCTCTACCCTTCCTTTCTCCTCCTTGTTAAAAATACCATGATTGATCGCATTTTCTACGATGGGTTGCAATAACATGGCTGGAATCTTGCCAGTATCACCGTTTAAGGCCGGATCCAGATGAACAGCATAATCGAATTTTCCCCGAAACCGAAGCTTTTCGAGGGCCAGATAGTTTTGCAAAAGTGCCACTTCCTCTTCCAAACTGATCTCACTTTCCCTGGAAAGTTCAAAAAATGTGCGGATCAACTTGGAGAATTTAAGCAGGTAGGCTTCGGAAGCTTCAAAATCGTTGTTGTTGATGTAGTATTGTATGGCCGAAAGCGAATTGAATACGAAATGAGGATTCATCTGAGACCGCAACGCCTTGAGCTGGATCTGAGCCAGTTCTTTTTCCTGTACCAGCCTGCGGGTTTGTTTTTGCTGAATTCGTTTCAGCATAAAAAACAAAGCGAACATCACCAAAGCAAGCAGGGCCACCAATCCTGCGATCTGAACGGGCGGTTTTTGCCACCACAACGGAAGAATTTCAAACTCCGTGGATCGCTCCACGTCTCCTGCCCGAATCCGCAATGAGTAGCTGCCGGGTTTCAAATCGGTGAAATTGAGTCCGGCAGACCGGGTTCCGATCCAGTTGGATTGGATAGGATCGAGTTTGTATTCGTATTCAAAAGCATCACGCTGATCACTAAAACTTATGGGAGCCACTACAAAACGGGCATTGTTGTCCTTCTCATAGGTAAATTGTGACAACTCACTGGTAATCTCCTTCGTACCCAGGAAGGCACTTTCAAAATAAAGGTTGAGCAAGGTGATGGATTTGTTGGTTTCCTTCGGGAGTATAGCCACTCCGTTATCGGTACCCACCACAAGTTGATCTCCCACCACACTCACTGCATTGATATTACGAGTGGGCAAGCCATCACTTTCCGAAATGGATTTCTCAAATCGAAAGGTATTTCCTTCTACTTCATAGGCCCAAACGCCCCGATCTGTTGCCAACCATATGCGGTCCATCTCAACAAAGGCGTCTTGCACACTCAAAAATTCGGTACGTTCCATAGGAACGATGGTGGACAGGTCTGTGGTGTAGGCTCCATAACCATCGGTGGTGATCAACAGAAGATTGGGATCGATCTCCTTAATACTCAAGATCGGTTTCTCAAAGGGATCGTTCTCAAATCGAACTGACTTCAGGCCTGCCCCGTCGATCACCTTTAAACCATTAGGAGTCCCTACGTACAGCTTCTCCTGGTGGCGAATAAGACTATAAACACCTACCTGATCGTACTTGGCAATTACTTCAAGCGTACTAGGGTCGATGCGATTGATCCCTCCCGAATAATTTCCGTAAAGCGAACCTTCATGATAGACCAGTTGGCGGCCAAGATCATTCAACTTTAAACCGCTGGTGCCGGACACATAGGTGGTTCGGCGGCCTTTCGAATCGGCGATCACTTTGTTACCGGTCAGGTAAAACTGGGTATCCATCTCCTTTACTTCGGAAGCGGCAAGGATATAACCACTTTGTTCCAGGAATGGTTCGAAGCTCTTGTTCGATTCATTGAACACAAAAAAACCTCGATCATAGATGCTCGCAACCAATCGCTCCCCTACCTGGTTAAATTGAGACACCTTGTTCGAAAGCATACTGTAGTTGATCGCGCGCTTGGATTTAGGGAACTTGTACATACCCTTGTTGAACGATGCCATCCAAATGGTCTCGTCCCGGTCGATACAGGCAAAATGCACATTAAGATGTTCCGGAAAGTGCGTTACGTCTACCATATGAAACTCCTTATCCAGTCTCGCTACAAAATGGGAACCCGTTACCTGAAGCTCATTGTTGATGTCGAATATACGTGTGAACCGCACTGCTTCGACCCCGATCTCTTCCTTAAAGCTACGATCAAAGAATTCCATGGTGTTTAAGTTGCACAGGGTGATCCCACGGGCACCTCCCCAATAAACAATGCTATCGTTGAGTTGTCCTTTTATCGACAACGAAATACGTTTGTTAGGTTGCTTCATCGCTTTTGCCAAACGCCCTTGCTTATCGATAAAATGGATCGAATCCCTGGCTTCATTGCTCACAATTCGTGCAATGCGATTATGGGTCACTTCAGCAATAACGCGCGCCAGCGGAATTCCGGTTTCCATGGGTTCCCATTCGTTTTCAAGATTCAGCTTATGGAATCCCCTGCTATTTCCAACAATCACGGTATCGCTTCCCACATGCTGGGCAACCGGATTCAAGACTTCTCCGGGCACCGAACTCGGGAAGGCAAACACCTTGTCCTTATCGATGTAACCCAGTTGTGCCGACTTCGAAAAGTACCACACTTTCTCGTCACCGGTAATGCGTATCCCCCAAATGTCGTTGGTGGGTAAGCCTTGTCTTGTGGTATAGGTCTTGAACTCCGAACCGTTGTATTTCACAATCCCCTTGTCGGTCACCAGCCAGATGAACCCTTGCTGGTCCTGAATGAGCTGATACACATGATTGCTGGGCAGCCCGTTGGCCACCGTATAATTGGTGTACTGTTGCGACAAAGAGAAATTCCAGACCATCAGGAAAAGGGTGATGATATGGAATTTCTTCAGTTTCATGATGCGAAATAATGTTTGGTTAGCAGTGGGTATTGAATGTCTTAAATGTAGCCAAAAAGTTTCATCCTGAACCTCTTAGCGCTTCAACAATCGGAATGTTTGCTCAATTCCCGACTCCCCGGATACCCGTAAGAAGTACATTCCCGGCACAAGATCTCCAATAAAAATCGGGCTCCCGGATGCAATGGATTGCCTACGTATGGTTCTACCCAATGCGTCTACGATTTCCAATTGGCTCACGCCATTGCCATCGATATGAACATAGTCGCTGGCCGGGTTCGGGTGGAGCCTGATGTTTTCTTCGGAAGGGTGCTCCACTCCCAAACTGGGGTCGCACATGCTTATTTGGAAGGCGATCACAGCATCGGTTAGGGTAAGCGGCACGGTCGCGACAGGAATACCTCCTGAAGTCACAGGAACAGCCTGGAGGGTAATGCTATTCGGACTTAATTGCAGTTGTTGAAAGTCACACTCGTTTCGATAGTTCACTGGCGTACGGTAGAGTTCGGTTTCACTAAAGGTGGCCGATGGATTGGTTCGATATCCCACATGGTAGTAATCGGCACCTCCGCCCGCTCCTAAATAGAGCGTGCTGATATCCGGATAGTAGATGAGCGGCATTTGTCCGGACCAAAAATTGAATTCGTCTCCCGTGGGCTCGGCATGCGGCACCAGGTATTGATAACTGGTTCCTACCTGAGCGCCGGTGGCCTTCACAAATTCATAAACAAAGGGGGTGGACTGTCCTGTAAAGGAACCACTCGAATTGGTCCAGTTCTCATCCCTGTCGTAACCAGTGATCACCAGATTATTGTTGGAATTGATGGATTCCATGATTCGGAAACCATACTTGTCCAGGTCGGCACCGGTGGCAACCCATGACGTGCTGGTTGCGCCGGTAGTATTATTGAGCACGGTTACCCCGAAGTAGTGGGAAATCGAGTAATTGGCTAACACATAGATCTCGTTACTGGCAGCATCGAAATAGGCATCGGTGCTCAGGTCGTTGGAGTTTCCAAAAATGTAGCTGCTATCCCATACAAAGGTACCCGCAAAATCCAACTTATGCGCCAGAACGGCCTGCTGGACGGCATTAGAAGGCAATACGCCAGTGGCACTACCAGTGATGAAGAAACCGTCATTGGTTTCGGTAATTCCGTTCACAAAGTCGTATTCCAGGGTATTAATGGGGTTATTGGCATCGATCTCGGTAGTCCAGAGATGATTCAGTCCCAAATCCGTGCGCAGCACAAAACCGATGTTGTTAAAGGTGCAGTTGATGTCTACCGCGTAGCAATCGCTAAAAAATCCTCCCACTACGAATCCCGGATCGTTCACACCATCACCATCGGCATCGCTTAGCGTATGAATGATCTTCAAACCCCGGGAATTGAAATTGGGCCCCACGATATCGTAGTAATTGGCCTGGATAAAAGCGCCAGTGGTTGCCTGTATTTGTGCTATGAACATTTTGCGCACTCCGGAAACATCCACCGATCCGGTGATGTAGATATCTGTGGGTAAAGTGACCATGTCGAATACACGGGCGTGCACCAAACCTGCATTGGTGTATTTCTTGATCCAGACCACCACGCCGTTTTGGTCCACTCGTTTTAAGGTGAGTTCTTCATTTTGCATGGTCGCATCAAAAAGATTTCCGGCGACGATAAAATCGTCGGTCCCGTCATTCATGGGCTCGAGGTTGAGATCGTGATAGTGTTTATTAACAATACCAACCGTCTTTTGAAACTGTCCGAAGCACATCGAAAATGTGACTGGTAACAGCAGTATGAGAAGTAGTTTTGATTTCATAATACAAGAGTTTTTGTTTCGTTGTCTCAAAACTATAGCAGGCTTCCGGAGACGCAAAGAAGCATTCCTTCTACCAGAGATCTCGTTCCACGAAATACTAGTTTCATTCCATGAGCGTTATTTGTAAAGTTTACAAAAACACGTATGTTTGTTTAAACTCCTATCGATTATGGAAGATGCTACCCTGGTTCTCAGTTACGTTGCCTACTTACTCCCGGCCATTGTGGTGGGGATCATTGCCTACTATTTTTTCAAAGGACATATCAAGAATGAAGAAGGCCGCAGACGTTATCTCATTCAGAAAGAAGCACAAAACACGGTGTTACCAAAGAGGTTACAGGCTTATGAGCGTCTGTCATTGTTTTTGGAGCGTATCGACCCCAATAAATTATTGAT
>JBCCHR010000244.1:0-5040 GCA_039028655.1 Bacteroidota bacterium | reverse complement strand
TCGAAACTATGGAACGATGCCCACAAAGCCGAAGATGTAACCCCAGCCGTTAAAGAATCACTTCGGAAATTGCAGCTAGATTATCTGGATCTGTATCTCATTCATTGGCCTGTGGCCTTTCAGCCTGGCAGTATGATGCCTTCTTCTTCTGAAGAATACCTTCCGCTTTCGGAAGCACCACTTCACACAACATGGAAGGCTATGGAACAAGTGAAGGATGCCGGCTATGCCCGTCATATTGGCGTGTCTAACTTCAGCAAAAAGAAATTGCAGGATCTGATTCCAAAATCGAGATACGTACCGGAGGTCAACCAGGTGGAAATGCATCCCTTGTTGCAACAAAACGAACTTGTGGACTATTGCAAAGACCACGGTATACGCGTAACCGCCTATTCACCATTGGGGTCCGGAGACAGACCTCCTACCATGAAAGGTGAGAATGAACCTACTTTGATGGAAATTCCAGAAATCAAGGCCATTGCGGGCAAGCACGGGGTGAGTCCTGCCCAGGTCTTGATCAATTGGCATACCCAGCGGGATGTGGCAGTGATCCCTAAGTCGACGAGCCAACACAACATAGAAGCTAATTACAAGGCCTCAAATGTACCACTGGACGCAGACGACATGCAGGTGATCTCCAGTTTGGATCGCAACTTCAGATTTATCACGGGAACCTTCTTTGATGCTCCTGATAAGGGCTATTCAAACGTTTATGACGAGTAATTATCGATTGAAAGGATAATCGTTCACCCAATGAAATCCTCTGTTCAACAGCAAAAAGTCTTCTTTTTTCTTTATGCTGAATTGAATCCGCAGGGTGTCCTGGTCCTTGAGTCCTTCGACAAAGAACAGGCTGTCCCTGAAAGTGTATTTCAGGTCGTGAAATCCAGTGGTCGCCTCTTCATTGTAGCTTTTGAGGACTAATTTGTTGGCAATCGTATCGGTCTCATTCTTGTAATAAGTGCGTTTGCCATCCATCGCATACACTACGGTAGAATACTTGTCTACCACTAGTTTGTCCCAACGAATGGTATCTGTCTTCATGGGCGGCAGGGTGTCGTTATTCCAAACAAACTGTTCTACCTCGTAGATCCCATACAACGCCGGTTTTGGTGCTTTCTTCCCCCAGGTGCGTTGTCCTTCATAGGCATTGGAGATATGGTTGTAGAACAGAAACACAATAAAGGCATACTTTACGACGCGGCCGGCAATGCGCAACGACCGCTTTTTGAAATAAGGTTCGATCTTCTTGGCGGCCGTTGCTTTATTTAACAACAAGAAATTTAGGATCCGCTTCCAATCGAGGATCACAAAGAATAGCCCCATGAGCATCAAATGACCCGAATACAATTTTACCGGGATGTCATAGCTCATATTCATCATAAACACGTTGAGCATTACCCCAACGGTGAACAGCGCTCCAAGCACTAAGGTGCGCCGCCAAAGCAAGAATACACCTGCCAGCACCTCGCTCAGTCCAGAAAATATGGTATAGGAATCACTAAATTCCATGAAATTCCACATCAATCCCATAGGAGACGATTCACCATAAGGTTTAAGTAGATCGGTAAGCGCGAGCTCCGAGAATTGGTTGGTAAACACCTTGGATATACCATAGGAAAGCAGAATTGCCGCCAGGCAATAACGCACGTAAACACTAAGGTAGGAAAGCAGTTTGGCATAGCTCTTACGCTTTCTGTCGATCACCGACCAAATGATGCATCCAACCAAAGACAACAGTAAACTGGTGTAGATTGCAACGAAACTATATAGACGGTCTCCACTCCCGTTGGGGGAAGAATCAATAGTTTCGGTAATACCAAAGATCGCACTACCGGACCATACAATGAGGCTATCCATCATGGAAGAGTAATAACCTCCTAACACAGAAAGACCCGGTATATAATACAACGGGAACGGAAAAATGTACAGTACCAGGTAAATAAAAAAGAACCGAAATGTGATACGCTGGAATAGATTCCAGGAGGTTGAAGTGCCCTGATCGCTCATAATATGGAATGGTTAGCGCACGATATCGAGGAATCAATATCCCAAAACATCATACTGTTGTTGCTTCTAAAAACGACCGGAAAATGCGATTATTTCAATCTACTTCGCGATATTGACCGCTCGTGTCTCTCTAATCACGGTAACTTTCACCTGACCCGGATAGGTCATGTCGGTCTGAATCTTCTGAGAGATCTCAAAGCTCAACTGCGCGGCTTTATCGTCGCTCACCTTTTCACTTTCTACCATGACTCGTAATTCCCGACCCGCTTGAATCGCGTAGGCTTTGTTTACACCATTAAAACCAAAGGCAATATCTTCCAGGTCTTTGAGTCGCTGGATGTAGGAGTCCAATACCTGTCGGCGCGCTCCCGGGCGGGCTCCGCTGATAGCGTCGCACACCTGTACAATAGGCGATAACAGGTTGTTCATCTCGATCTCGTCGTGATGCGCTCCAATGGCGTTACAAACGTCGGGTTTCTCTCCGTATTTTTCAGCCCATTGCATTCCGAGGATCGCGTGAGGAGTTTCCGTTTCGGCTTCGGGTACTTTTCCAATGTCATGTAACAAACCTGCTCTTTTAGCGAGTTTTGCATTCAAACCTAATTCGGCAGCCATTACACCGCATAATCGGGCCACCTCCCTGGAGTGGTGCAGCAGGTTCTGACCATAAGAAGAACGGTATTTCATTCTTCCAACCGACTTGATCAACTCCGGATGTAATCCATGAATACCGAGATCGATCACGGTACGCTTCCCTACTTCAATGATCTCTTCTTCGATCTGTTTTCGGGTTTTTCGAACCACCTCTTCTATTCGGGCAGGGTGAATTCGCCCATCGGTCACCAGTTTGTGCAGGGAAAGGCGCGCGATCTCGCGCCGAACCGAATCGAAACAAGAAAGAATGATCGCTTCCGGGGTGTCGTCCACTATGATCTCGACTCCCGTAGCAGCTTCGATCGCACGAATATTGCGTCCTTCGCGCCCAATAATACGACCCTTCACGTCATCACCTTCCAAATTGAACACCGAAACACAGTTTTCTATGGCTTCTTCCGTCCCAATACGCTGAATGGTATTGATCACCAGTTTCTTTGCTTCCTGTTGTGCTGTGAGTTTGGCCTCTTCCATCGTCGTCTGGATATAGGCCATGGCATCGGTTTTGGCTTCGCCTTTAAGCCCTTCCAATAATTGGGCCTTGGCATCTTCCGCAGAAAGGCTGGAGATTACTTCCAGCTGTTCGATCTGACTTCGGTGCATCTTTTCTACTTCGTTTTGTTTTTTCTGAAGAATTCCCAGTCTATTTTCGTAGTCCCGAACCTTTTCCTCCAATTGGGCATTGGCCTTTTTGTTCCTGGAAAGTTCGTTCGATACTTGAGATTCTTTATCACGCGTTCGCTTTTCAGCATCAGCCATTTTCTTGTCACGGCTCAAGATCACCTTTTCATGCTCGGATTTGAGCTCCAGGAACTTCTCCTTGGCCTGGAGTATTTTGTCTTTTTTGATACTTTCCCCCTCACTTTTGGCCGATTTTATAATGGCGGCGGCATTCTTCTTGGCTGTTTTGATCACTTGAGTCGCATTGCTTTTCTCCAACATTTTGGCGATGATAAAACCTACAATAAGTCCTGCGACGGCCGCTATTACTATTATGATGATATTATCCATAGTTTCTGAGTTAATGTAACAGATTGTTGAATTTGTCATTCAATACCTGTAGCAATTCCATTTGAGCCCACCAACCAAGGCATCCCTGGGCTTCATAAATACGAGAAGTAGCTGTTTTGAGACACGCCAAAAGCTCAGGGTATCCCAAAAAAAAAGCCTACACTAATATGGGTTTTTGAGTGAACTCCGTAAAGAAAGTTTAGGGCTAACAAGCTGGTCAAGTATCCGTTCGAAGACGGCGCGCTTTTACAACTTCAACTCACCCTTTTTAAAGAATTCGTGTTGAGCTCACCAAAAAATAATTAATGTAGGCAGTACCTTTTATTTAAAAGAACGTTATGCTAAATGATGCTGTAACAACCGATTCAAAGCGTCTAACTTAGATTCGATCTGTGTCTGATCATTGTCTTTATCAATACTCTTTTGTTCTACCTGTGCAGCAAATTGCAAGGCACACATAGCCAATACATCCTGCTTATCTCGCACAGCATAACTTTTTTCAAACTGTTTGATCATTCCCTCGATCTTTTTGGAGGCCTTGCGAAGGCCCTCTTCCTGCGACGGGTCGATGGTTAATGGATACACCCTATCCGCAATCGAAAGCTTGATCTTTAACTTGTTTGACATGGTTAATGTTTTATTCTGAAAGCTGACTAATACACTGGTCAATTTCCCGAACTAACGCATTTATTTTGAGTTTTGTTTCTCGTTTATGTTGGTCGCTGCCAAGTAATGAATTGGCTAACTTCAATGATCCGCATTTCTCCTGCCACTCTTCAATCTCTTCGAGAGATTGTTTATGTTGCGACTTCAATTCTTGTAATTCCGCTGTAAGAACTTCGTTTTTTTGCTTCAGTTTCTCATATCTGTGAAGCATTTTACTAATTCTATTTTCAAGAGAATCAACAATTTCAGAGAGGTTGGTCATCGGTCGTTTAATTCAATACTTATATAACAAAGTTAACATTGTAGCCTATATAAGCCAACTGTTTTGGCTATTTTTTTGTATTATTGAAGGTGTTTCACAATAAATTTTGATTCTCTTCATTAGTTTATAGCACGTTACCTTTTTTATGACAAAATTACCTACAGTCCTGCTCCTGTTTTGGGCAGTTGCGATGTCGGGACAACACGACGTTCCGTTGGATTATTTTGGCAGCCCCCTGGAAATCCCGATCATACTTTCGGGAAGTTTTGGAGAACTGCGAAGCAATCACTTTCATAGTGGTTTGGATATCAAAACCCAACAACGAAGAGGCATCCCCATCTATGCCCCTGCCGATGGGTATGTGAAACGAATCAAAGTAGGGCATTACGGCTATGGCAAAGCCCTCTACATTCAGCATCCCAATGGGTATTCGACGG
>JBCCHR010000243.1:0-5042 GCA_039028655.1 Bacteroidota bacterium | reverse complement strand
AGTAGCTCACCAGTTGGCTGAGAAAAGGCCGGCTAATATATACCCGGCCTTTCTAATTCAAATAAATATGGCTTATTCTACGATCTCATACATTCTCACATAGTCTACTACCATTTCCTGAGGGAAGGGAGTGCCATCAACAGGGAATCCAACAAAAGTTCCTCCAACGGCTACATTCAGCAACATGAAAAAAGGATTCTCATCAAATGGCCATTCTTCCACCCCCTGGGGCAGATCTTCTCTCGTAATCTGATTGAAGCGCACGTCATTGAGAAAGAAATCGATGTAATTAGGATGCCATTCTATGGCGAATACGTAAAAATCGTTATCAAAACGTTCCCCGTCGAGTTCATATTCTCCACTAATGGCACCGCCACCGGAATAGCCGGGCCCATGAATACTTCCTATGGTCTTGGAAGGCTCCTGACCTCTCATCTCGGTAATGTCGATCTCGCCAACAAACGGCCATGGGACGGTATTTGGGTCCTCATCTGGTTCGGTTTCAATATTGGCTCCCAACATCCAGAATGCGGGCCAGACACCTCGTCCGCCCGGCATTTTGATACGAGCTTCAAAACGGCCGTACCGCTGCTCGACTTTATCTTTGGTGGTTATTCTTGCTGAAGTAAATTCAAAGCCTTGAAAGCTCTCTCTTCGCGCTGTGATCACCATGTTTCCCTGGCCGTCCAGAGACACATTCTCAGGTCTGTCTGTATAATACTGCAGCTCTTGATTTCCCCAGCCATTTTCACCGTTGCCGATCTCAAAATTCCAGTTGTTTGTATTGATGGACTCTCCTTCAGCTCCATCAAAGTTATCTTCGAAGACCAACCTTAATTCGGCACCTTCAAATCCGGTCTCATCATCTGTTTCGCAACTCCAAAGAGTCGTTAGCAAGACCCCGCTAAGCAAGGCCATAGCAATTCCTAATTTCCTTTTCATTGTTCTATATTTTACTTTTTCAATTCTAGTTTTCAACAAGTGATACGTTATCAATTACCACCACGCCTGTTTCTGCACCCATATCGAACAGCACACGACTGTTTGCAAGTCCGAAACTTGCAGTGAATGTAAATTCAAATGTTTGCGTGGTATCGGTAAGCGTCGCTATTTCGGTATCGGCGGTAAATGGCGCTTCATTTAGTCCAATTCCAACGATCATGGTACGAGTTCCTGTTCCGGGATCCGTGGAGGCGTCGAAAGTGAGGGTATACGATTGTCCCTGTACAATTTCTAAGCCTTGACTCAAGTTCACGTCAAACGGATTTCCCGCGACAGCGATCTCCGCGAAGTTGAAGCAATTACCTCCATCGCACTGGATGTTAAAGGCGTTACCGAACCAATCGGTATCCCCACCTTCAAAATCCCCGTTGGCAAGGAGGTTGTCACCACCTCCGCCGCCGCCACCGCCGCCGCCGTTGACTGGATCGGAACCGGCAATGTAGAGGTCGTCGTAATAATAGGTCGAACCATCCCCTGATAAGTCCGGAATAAATTCAAAGAAGACAATCACACGGTCGTATGAAATTCCACCGTCGACCTGCCCCGTAAAGTTGAATACGAGTTCTTCCCATTGGTTGATTACGCTGGTGTTCACATCGAGAAAGATCTGCGAATCTCCACCAATTGCCTGATTCTCCAGTGCTAAGCGTACCGGAATGTCTGCTTTGGGAGACCACGTTTTCATCGTGAATATTTCCGAAGTAGAGAAATCGATCGGTTCTTCCAGGTTCAGTAGTGTTCCCGCAAAGAACTGGGCACCATTGGATTTGGTGGTTCTTACCACCCGGCCTGTTGGATTGATCCCGCTTGGGTCCGGGTTATCTTCGATAGCTGAATTGGCACCTTCAAACCCCTGGAGGTCGTAGTTCAACGTGGTGGATTCGAAACCAACCGGCATCGAAACGGCACCTGCATTAGAATCGTCAACATTAGGAGAAGGAGGTAGTGCCTCCATCCCGATCTGTAAAGATCCTTGAGCTTGTTCGCCATTGATCATGGCGGTCACAACAGCAATTCCTTCGCCTACCACAGTTACCAGGCCAGTTTCGTCCACGGTAGCCACAGCTTCATTAGAAGAGGTGTATTCGAAATATGCCGGTGCTGCGCTAACAGATTGCACGATTCCAGTTGGGAGGTTGTATGTTACTGAACCACCTGAGATGGCAAACGTTTGACCCACTTCATCAGAAATTACCTGATCCTGTCCGTCCAAGATGGCAGCACTTTCCTGAAGGATCGTATTCAGATTCTCAAATTGCACCTCATCGATCCACAGCTGATATGACGAACCGTCGTCTGCTGCCTCGGCCAGCCAAAGCATACCGCTTTCTCTGGACAGTTTAGCACCGTTAGGTATTGGGATATAGTATTTTTGCCAGTCGGTCCCTACTTGCAAGCCAAGGGCGTCCGTTCTGTATGTTTCTCCTTCGAAGGTGAGACCAAATCCAATAACATCGATATTTTCGCCTTTAGATGCTCTGGCATAAAAGGAGAGAACGTTGTAATTGGTCAAATTTCTTCCCTCCGGAACGGAGAACACTCCGCCAGCAAATCCACCATTTGGATCGCTGGTATTGGGAACATCGAATCGAAGTGAAGCCGTACTTTCGAATGCCACTTCGTTGTCCACGTCAAATGCCGTTACGTTGGAAGTTCCAAATGCATCGTATTTTAATCCTGGTGAGAATCCATCCAGAAACACCACCGCAATATCCGGGAATCCCGCTTCGGGCAAATTGTTGTCGTCCGGTTGACACCCAACGATAAATGCTACCAGCAGAGCCGGTAGTAGATAAACAAGTGTCCTTTTTGATACTATCTTTCTCATTGCTTTCTATTTTCCGATGTTAATGTGTACATAAGTTCTAATTTCCCACTCGTTTCCATTCGGGAATCCTTGATCGATCGGACTCTGGAATTCGAAACGAGGTGAGAAGTTATCCATGGTGCGATAAATGTATCGTATTCCCAGGCGCGTGTTTGGCAATATGAACCAATCCGGCTTTCCAACCGTGGTGGACAGATCTGCCATAAACTGGAAGGGGTATGTAAGGTTAAAGTCGCGGTGGTAATCAAACGGACCCCAGTCGTCTATTTTAACCTCTGTTGTGAATTTGATCTTCTCATAGATCACGCGAATATCTCCTCCGTATCGGTAGATCACTCGATCGTCTGGACCATTGGCCTGTCCGTTTCCACCGTAGAAATTGGCGATCAATCCAAACTCCGGAGAGAACTTGGATACCACTCTACCATAAAATTCCCAAAGATCTTGCGCGGGAGGTGCCCCATCGAATGCCACCGGGTTCCTGATACCCTCGAAGAAACCGATAGAAGCGTCCTGCGTAGTTGGAAGGCTTCTGTAGTTGAAACCAAGACTTGCCGCAAAAGGTGCGTCTTCAGCGCGGTCGTTGTCCCATTCATAGAACCATGATCCCGGTGTGGGATCCCAGGTTAAGAGGATCTCTCCTGCTGTTGTTTTACGATTGGATCGCACCACAAAAGGATCGGCCAGGATGTTTCTAGATCTCGCTGGAGCCGGTGCGCCTATCGGAATAGGGTCTACTATGGGCTCCTGCCATAAGAAGTTTGGCGCGATCTGAAGATTTCCGATCGTATACGTAAATCCAGTTAAGAAGTTATATTGGTTCCCGCTTCCGCTGTCCTTCAATCTCCAACCAGTAAAGGTTTTGGTATAGTCTGCTCCACCGTTGGCAACCAATCCTTGGGCAGCACCTTGCGCATACCAGTTGAATTTTCCTCCGGTGTAGGTAACCTTAGCCTTCCCTCCCCAGTTATCGTCGGAGGTGATGGTATTTATTAATACCTGCTGATTTCCGTTGGCGTCTGATTGAACGATCTGATACTCTCGATCATTTAGAGGCTGTCCGGCCCAGATACCGCCAATTCCTACCTCCCATTTGCCGAATTTACGGCTGGTGAACAAGGTCGCTCTTCGGGTTCTTGGCTGGGGTATTGCGATCGAAGTTACCGCTTGTCTTGGCTCAGAAATATCTTCGTGGAAAATTCCGGTCACGGCAAATTTGCCGATGTTGGTGCTATACTTTGCCAAGATGGCTGGGTTGGACCCCCACCATAGTTCTGGTCCAAATGCAACCTTTAATCCCTTGAATTCCTTCTTACCTTCGAATTCAAATCCAAAGGGAGTGACACCGTTATAAATGTCCAGGTTGGGACCGTAATTGGCCTCCGGATAGAGTCCGAAGAAATCCCCTTCATACCCCCAATGATAATGTCCCGTACGATAGAACCCGGTCATGTTCGCATATTTACTGTTCCAGTTGAAATCGGCTTGATAAACGGAAATCCTGTTGTTATCGCTAACGATAAGATCTTCTCCGGTACTCGACTGTACAACGGTGGGTCTTCCACGATTTTCATAAAAGAGTTCATTGATTGGATTTCCTGCAACGTTACCCAGCACGTTGGCAACTACCTCGGCTCGCAAGCCGGGCATTGGATTCCCCTCCACACCTATGAAATAGGATTCCATATTGTCAAAACCAAGCTGATTCGGGAATCTACCCGGATCATTCGGGTTGGGATCATCCGGAGTGGTAATTCGTTTGCCTCCGGTGTTGAAAGTGGTAATCTCTGCCCGTAGGGTACTTAATCTGATCTTGCTTCCGCCGCTAGAGCCTCCTCCTCCGGCCAGTGCCTTGTCTCCACGAGCACGTAGAACAGCATCGATGATCTGAATTTTATCAAAGTGATCATCTATACTCTGAGCCGTGGTGCCTGGTGCGTAAGGGTGAAGTAGTTCAAGGGAGCGAACGGACGGAGGCTACGAAAACTGTTGGTGATGGCAACTCGACAATAAAAGTCACGTGACACTGCGAAAGATGGTGTAGTTAGTAGTGAGATTTGTTTACATATTTCTAAAGCGGCAAAAGGATCGAAGAAATCACATCACTGATCACACACATTGCTTGAAACGTTAATGACTGGCTAAAATAAATACGTCGTAGTTGTAGATTTTGAATCCTATTTTGTAAAATAATGTGCTATGAGTGTTGGGT
>JBCCHR010000242.1:0-5046 GCA_039028655.1 Bacteroidota bacterium | reverse complement strand
GTGTCCGTATCCCAATGGTGTGCGCAGTTCGCTGTCGTCCAGGTTTTCTCCATCGCGCTCCCTGTAGTTGTAACGTGCGGTCATTTCCCATTTTGTTGTTCTTCGGAATTCATGCTGGTAACGCAACCGGGAATAAAGCGTGTAATAGTTGAGCTCCGCATCCTCCAAATAGAATCTTCCACGAGGTGAAAGCCTCAAACTGATCGCTTGTCGCTTGTTGAACTTATGGTTAAACAATCCCCTGAAGGACACCTGTTGGTAAAAACTGCTACGGTAAATATCACTTTTACCCAGTAACGTATCCCGCTCACTGTCGAAGAAAGATTCGGGAAACTTAAATATATTGAATTCATAACCCGAGTCGCTTTGAAGGCTATACTCTGAGGTGATTTGTGCATGCATCATTCCTGAAAATAAGACAAGCAAGATCGTTATTCGCATCATAGTACTGGTATTTAGAATTTGGAAAGTGGCATAAAATGGTCGTTTGTTCTAGCATCCCCGGGCGGGCAGCTTGGTACCGATCAAAGGTTCTTTTTTTGATCGCTCACACCCAAAGAAGCACGAATCAAGGCACTGCCGTTAGCTGCTCTCAATCGCAATTCGTACTGACCACCCAGCCCGGCAGGAATGTCGACGTATATCTTCTCCAAGGTGCCCAACATCATTTTCTTTTCTGAAACATATTCGCTTTTCCGTGATTTGTGGCAGGTCATCTTGTAGGTTCGCAGCACCGAACCATTCCTAATTAAGTCGAGTCGGACTGTTCTCTGAGCGTGCATGTTATAGGTGAAATCGGCCCGCAGAAAAACACGAAGCTTGGCACCTCCATCCACCGAAAAACGATATGTATTTGTACTTCCTACCCGATAATATTCGGTTCTCTTTCCCGTTGGCACATATTTGATAGCCACTTGTTGAAGCGGTCTGTCCGGAGGGAGTTCGGCCCAAGACAATGGTTGAGATTCCTTGAACTCAAAACGGACATGCGCTTTGTGACTCGCCTTGTACTTGAAGAAAGACAGAGTGTGCTTGCCGGGGGGGATTCGTATCTCTTCCTTCTGCGCCTTACTGGGAGAACCGGTCAAGTTGCTTTTGTACTTGTATTTCCGGGAAATGGACTGCGGACCGATCTTCTTGGATTGGATCAGTTTTCCATCCATCAGATACCGAAGGTAATAGGGCTTAGAGGCCTTTTCGTTATTCTCCAATCGGGCTCGGTTATAAATGGTCAAGGTTCCAGGCCCATTTACCTCGATCTCGGTTTTCTTTTTTTCTGAAAGGGCGTAGTATACAAAGTCCTTATTGCCGGACATATATACCAGGGCAACAAACTTGTTAGGGATCACATCTTTTTTCTCCTGTCCGAAGCTTATCGCCGAAGTGCAGAGTAGCATCCATAGACTCAGGATATATCGCAGTAATTTTCTAGAGTTCTTCATTTTTTACAATTTGGGTTCCTAAAGCGTTTTGTTTTCTATCGTAATACATGACCATCACGATCAGGCCAATAAATACGGAGGTTACCAGGCCTACGACCCACAGATCGTATTTGTAAGCATGATAGAGCATTCCTTCGCCAATTTCCGGTAGTGGCACTGGATCCCTTGGAAGATCATAGGTTCGCATAAGTGCCGAAATGTTCAAGAGATTGATCGTAGGCACGCCTCGTTGGGCCATTTCAAAATAGACTCCCTTTGGATCTGGGATGTCCTTTAATTTTACATCAGTTCGCAGTCCGGAGGCCAGGGTGTTGGCATTAGTATTGCTCCCAAGGCTGGCAATCCCTCCCCCTACGTTGATAAACAAACGGATATCGTCTCTACTGTGACTATCGAAAAGCTCCATTCGACGAGCAATATTTGCTTCAAGACTACCCTCGTTTATAAAACACACCTCATTCCGCGAGATCGCCAGTTCGGCTGCCTCCCTGCCTTCGAGACTTAGGGTCCTGCCAATATCCTGATTGCCACCGATGGAAGCTGCCACCGGCATGAACGACAGTAAGCCGGCCTCGTGCAAACTACCATGCATATCCAGCCATGTAAGATCGGGATGATTGGCTCCCCAGGAGGAAGATGTTACTGATGCTATGAGCACCGGGTGTAACCCGAGGGTTTCGATCGCCGCACAGGTGGCAATGTCCAATGCGGGAAACGATCCCGTAAGGCACAAGGCTACCGTGTCGCCCTCCTCCAGACCTGCTTCCTTGATCTGAGACACGATCATGGCAGCAAAATTGGGATTGGTGGTAGAGAGTTTTACAGGCAACGAACCACGCCCGGAAGTAATGGCCGAGAACTGTGGACCAATAAGGCCGGTCTCATTGGGATCGTTGATGTTGTCCAGTGCCACCTCGTTTGGAAAGTAGCTACTCTTTAGATGGTCCATGCATTTTTTAGTGAGCGTACTGGCCTGCAATTTCTCTTGAAAGTGAGGTTGTTCTTGAAACTTCTTGGTCGTTTCAACAATGATCAGTAATGCGATGGCCAGTACCCCAAGGATACTTAGCACAAGTGTGGAACGGATGGATATATTTTTCATACAGTTGGATTTAATAGAGATCGGGTAAGGTTTCACCCATGAAACAAAGTACGACCAGCAGCCGCACGATCACCGAGGTGATCGCCATCATGGCGAGCGTCTTGGCAAAGCCCTGTTTGGCGGCCCAATGAGCGATCAAACCGGGGATCACCCAGCCAATGGCACTCAATTCCAGGGTCGACCCAGAGGTGTTGAACACCAGGAAATGATGGGAGACGATGGATAAGATGGTTCCAATGAGCAAGGCCACTACCATTTGGCGACGACCAAAGAGAAATGTAAATCGGGATATGAACCGAATACACAGAAAGGTGATAAAGGCGATCACAACCAGGCCCAGCAATCGATCGACCGTGGTAAGCTGTAATGCGAGGTAACCGGGGATAATGATCCCTCCGGCGGCCATGCCAAATTTTTCAATAAAGAACAACGAGATCACGATCCCGAGGGTGACTGATAATTCTATCATACGTACTAAAATTTATTGGTGGTTTTGTTCAAAATAGTCGGCCAGTTCGGCACCTCCGGCTCCCATATTGCCTATGGCAAGGATGGTGGTGGCGGGTCCCGCAGCCTGGCATAGTTCCTGGTATTGCTGCAGCGTAGGTTTTGTTCCCACGGCGCAGATCGCTTGGCGGGGTATGTGTTGTTTCTTGCACATGGTAAGTACACCATCCAGCGATTCGCCTATGAGGCCAATGCTATCGTATTGCAGAGAGGCCATCATTTCGACCAGGCGTATGGCCCGGTCCTGGCGATCCTTTCGTGTGTTAAGCACGATCATGAGGTGCTCCTTGTCGTCTGAGCTTTTTAAGATCTGTTCCCAGATCATCAGGGTGGATTCGGGATCGTTGGCTGCCAGCGCATTGTAAAAGTGAATTCGCTTCTCGCCGTAGTAGACCGTGTAGCGTCTAAGCACCCCTTCATCAGGGATGGAGCGTTTCATTTCCGCCAATGCGAGCGATCTCTCTACCCCCAATTGTGCGCAGATATCCAGGGCCAGGGACACATTTTCCTTGTGTTCGATATAAGTGAACCCTTCCATCTCCTCGTCGGTGACGGTCTCAGGCAGACTCTGGTGAAACTGCGTTTTCAACGCCTCTGCCTTTCGTTTCATAAAATTTTGATACCTGTTTTCCGAAGTAAACAAAAGAGATCTCTTGGGAATCGTACCGCATAGCGCCTTAGCCACGTCGCTAATTCCCGGCCCCATCACATCCAGGTGGTCCAAACGAATATTGGTGATCACTCCAATGGTGGCTCTCACCATTTGATGTTCGGTGATCTTCTGGTAAATGGGTTGCAGCGCCATGCACTCGATAATGAGTACTTCTGCATTTTGCTGGGCACAGTATCGAATAATATCCAGTTGCTCGAGGATGTTGGCCTTTTCCTTTCGATGCACCACGGCTTCGGTTCCATCGGGAAGGATGATTCGGGGGAAGGTACCGGTTACTTTGGTAATGGTACGAAGGCCTCCCGCACGTAAACCGGCGCCCAGAAGTCGGGTAACACTTGATTTTCCACGGGTGCCGTTGATGTGAATACGCACCGGGATCGATCGCAAATAGCGCTGGTGTCGTTTGAATTCGATGGTGCCGTACAACACAACAAGCAGCGCCACCAGGGAGATGATTGAAAATGATAACATAAAATCTTTTTTTGGTCTTTGATGATTAAAACCCGTCAACCCTTTTTTACCCTACCTTCGGAAAATAAGGCCCCTCATTTCCGGGGCCTTATCGACCAAAAAAAAGTACGCGAAGTGATCAACATCCCAATTCGCGTCCAGGATTCGACGGTAATTATGAACCCTCCACCATAAAAACCGCTAGCTATCCAATTACCCTACCCTGCATTCAGAAAAAATTCAAAAAAAGATGGAATGCACCCAGTGCTATAATTTGTGTATTTTCGTTTCAGCAGAAAAACGTACCCAGACCCAATGTCCTTACCCAACGACTCTGTTTGCAAAGAGCAAGTTTTCGAAAATGTGTTCAAAGAGCACGGATCGTCGCTGCGAAACTTTATTTTCTATAAGTGTGGCGACACGGCCTTGGCCGAGGATATGGTCCAGGAGGCGTGGATTCGCTGGCAGTCCACCTCCACCGAACCCCAATCGCCCAAGGCATTTCTCTCCAAGCTGATCACTCGCCTCTGTATTGATTACTTGCGCTCTGCTCGGGTCAAGCGCGAGCGCTATGTGGGCACCTGGCTCCCTGAACCGCTGGTGCAAGATTCCGCCAGCCGTGACCATGCCGAACTGGCAGAATCCCTGTCCTACGCATTTTTGATGCTGCTGGAATGCTTATCCCCCACCGAGCGGGCGGTATTCCTGCTGCGAGACGTCTTCGACTACGACTATGGGGAAATCGCCGCTACCGTTGGCAAAACCGTGCCCAACTGTCGCCAAATTTTGCGGCGTGCTCGCCAGCCTGCTGGTAAGAAAGTGTTCAAGGATCCTGCACTACTGATCGACATTTACCAGTGTGTCCACCTCGT
>JBCCHR010000241.1:0-5049 GCA_039028655.1 Bacteroidota bacterium | reverse complement strand
GGGCTATAACAGATCTTCCAGAGCTTTCTCAAGATTCACGAAGTGAAAATCGTAGCCAGCTTCTTCCAGCTTTTTTGCACTTACCAACTGACTCTCCAAAACGATCTCCGACATCTCCCCAAACAATACTTTTAGGAACCAACCGGGCACCTTGGGTAACCACAATGGTTTCTTTAAACGTTGGGCAATTGCCCGAGTCATCTTGGAATTGGTCACCGGGCTGGGTGCCACGCCGTTATACACCCCTTCAAGGCTGTGCATAAGCAGGAACATATAGATACCGGCGATGTCGCGAACATGGATCCAGGACTGCCATTGCTGTCCGCTTCCCAGAGCCGCCCCTACGCCACTTTTAATAGGCGCGACCAGTTTCGCCAGTGCTCCTTCATCCGATTGTAAAACGATGCCGGTTCGCACTTTAGACACTTTGATCCCGAGATCGGATAGCTCGTCGGCAGCAGTCTCCCAATCGGCTACTACCTTACCCAGGAAAGTCTCACTTTGTACAGTGTCTTCCTCGGCGTATAGCTTGTGCTTGGAACTGGGATAAATGCTGATCCCACTGGACGAGATATAATGGGTAACCTCGTGTTGGATGCGTTGCAAAGTGGTTTTGATCAATCGAGCGGAGAGAATACGGCTCTCCAAAATTTGGGTTTTGTAGGTCTTGGTCCAACGTTTGGAAACGCTCGCCCCGGCCAGGTTGATCACGGCCGAAACACCGTCGAATGCCTTTTCATCGATCTCTCCTTTGGACGGATTCCAATAAAAACCGATCACATTACCACTTCGCTGCACCATATTCTTACGCGTGGTAAGGTAATGTACCTCAATGCTCGCTTCCTCGCATTGGCGTACCAACTCCTTTCCTATCAACCCCGTGGCTCCGGCTATTAAAACCTTCATAGCAGCTTTCTTTTTTACAAAGCTACGCCAAGACTGTGGCATTGCCATGGTTGTTAACGGAATATTAGGGTTGGGGTGGGGAGCACGGGGCTCGAAGTTCGAAGCTCGAAGCTCGAAGTACGGAGCCAAGATTAGCAATGTACAAATAGACTACTAAGTACTTACTCTGAAGCGAAGCGAAGGAGAATCAACCATTCACTAATCACTTCTCACCACTCACCACTTTAATTCCTCTCAGCATTTCACGTTTGCCGGGCGGACCGGGAAGTCGCTCTACTTCGAAGCCGACGACTTGCATGGCACGACGCACACTTCCCTTGGCCGAATAGGTAACCAAAACACCTCCGGGTTGTAGGGCTTCGTACATGGACTGGAAAATAGGTTGGGTCCACAATTCGGGTTGCACCCGGGCGCCAAAGGCATCAAAATAAATGAGATGATAGGCACTGCGATCGTTTATTTCTGAAAAGAACTGTTGTCGTTTATGAAGGGTAAAATTTGTGCTCACTGCCACTGCCTCTCCCCAGGGAACGGAATGCAATTGTTGAAATAGCTCGGGCGATGCATTGAGTAATTCCGTGTAGTTGAGTTGTGCGATCTCGGTCTCTTGCACCGGATAGGCTTCTACGCCTGTGTAGTGAATGTGTTGCGCATTCGTTTCGGCGTACAGCGCAGTGAGAAAGGCATTGAGTCCCGTCCCAAAACCTATTTCCAGGATCGAAATGGGAGCAGGCGCAATTGTTTCCGAAGCAATCAAAAAAGAAAGGCCCATTTGTATAAAAACATGTTGGGCCTCATTGATCGCCCCGTGCATGGAATGGTATTGCTCATTCCACTCGGGTATATGTATGGTCACCGAACCATCTGCCGTGGTTCGAATCTCGCGTTTCATTTTACTCCTTTTCGGCCAGTAACACGCCTTCCGAAAGAAACGAATAAGTGACCTCCGGTTCTGTTATGGCATCGATCTCCTCCTGGGTCTTGCCATTGTCCTCGGCATAGTGCTTAAGTTCTTCGACACTGGTCTCTTGCACAAAGGCTTTCCCTTGAACGATCACTTCCTGACCGGCAATGTCCATAGGTACAAAGAATCCGTAATCTTTGAATTTCACAAAGGACTCGGCCTCTCCGATGTCAAGGCGCATCCAGCAGCCTTTTTTCTGGCATACCTTATTTACTTTGGCGATAAATTTGATCTCGGTGGTATCTCCAGGCTTCATTACCTGATATTTAGCGAGCATTACATCTTGGGTGTATACGTTCTCGTCGTCGATCTCGGCCCCGAAACTCTGGTATTTACTGGCAATTTCCTGCGTCTCTTCAGTGGTCTCAACCGTTTCGGTTTGGGCGGTGTTGGCATCTTTACAACCAATCATTAACAGACTGATTGTGAAAATAATGGCAATGGTTTTCATCGTTTATTGTGTATTTGCTAAAGTTTAGAATATAGTGCAATTTTATGACTTTTTTTGATTTTAAATGGCATAAATTTTCGCTAATTTTGTCCGGTAAATACAAATTATGAGCCTACTAAAAGAAAGTACCATTTCCCTACAAAAAACCACCCACTCCCGAATCGCGGAGGTAGATTTCAACAATCTCACCTTCGGCAAGGTGTATACCGATCACATGTTTGAATGTGACTACCGGGATGGCGCCTGGCAGCAACCAACGATCAAGCCTTACGGGGCCTTGAGTTTGTATCCGGCTGCCAAGGTATTTCATTACGGACAGGCGGTTTTTGAAGGCATGAAGGCTTATAAAGATGAGGCCGGTGATATTTTCTTGTTCCGCCCGGAGGAAAACCTGGAGCGGATCAACAAATCGTCACACCGAATGGCGATCCCGGAGTTTCCCAAGGCGTTGTTCTTCGACGCTCTGAAGCAGCTGTTGCATTTGGATAAGGATTGGATCAAACCCAGTCTTGGGAATTCGCTCTATATACGTCCCTTTGTGATCGCAACGGAGAATGGGGTGTCTGCCTCTCCCGCCAACGAATACAAATTTCTGATCATTCTCTCTCCGGCCCAGGCCTATTATACGGGAGAAGTGAAAGTGGTGATCGCCGAGCATTACAGCCGTGCCGCGAATGGCGGTGTGGGTTATGCCAAGGCAGCCGGTAATTATGGTGCCCAGTTCTACCCTACCAACCTTGCTAAGGAAAAGGGCTTTAACCAGGTGATCTGGACCGACGCTCATGAACACAAATACCTGGAAGAGGCGGGAACCATGAATATGTTCTTCCGCATCAATGACACTTTATACACGGCTCCGGTGAGCGACCGAATCCTGGACGGGGTCACCCGGAAGAGTGTGATCGCCCTGGCCGAGCGTGCCGGAATAGACGTGGACGTCTATAGGATTTCGGTAGACGAGGTGGTTGAAGCCTCCAACAACGGTAGCTTGAAAGAGATTTTTGGTGCCGGAACAGCGGCGATCATTAGCCCGGTGACGGAATTTAGTCACCGAGACATCACCCACCAACTTCCCGAGATGGAGGACAGTTATGCCAAGCGCTTTAAACAGGAACTCATGGAGATCCAGTACAATGTGAGTGAGGATCCGTTTGGGTGGCGCTTTAAAGTGTGAATTGGTGATAAGTGATTGGTGATCTGTGATTCGTTATACGGCACCCACTTTCCACAATTAACTTTCTAAAATGGCTTTGATATTGGGCTTGAAGAAATTGGGGCCTTTGAGCACTTTTCCGTCCTCTCGATAGATGGGTTTGCCGTCGGCCCCCAGTTTGCTCATATTGCTACGCTGAATCTCGTCGAACACCTCTTCGATCTTGTGCTGCATACCATGTTCGATGATGGTACCACACAATATATACAACATATCTCCGAGGGCGTCGGCCACCTCTACGAGGTCGTTGTTGTTAGCCGCTTCCAGGTATTCTTCATTCTCTTCCCGCATTAATTTGTACCGCAAGAGGTTTTTAGGTTCTCCCAGGTTGGCGGTGGGTGTATCCTTGATCCCTAAGCCGTAGGTGGTATGAAACAAGTGAACGGCGTCTATTTTTTTCTTCATGTATGGTTAATTGTTGAATTCGCTGAGTATTGTGCAAACGGATGCTAAGTTCCACTTCGAGCTCCGTGCTTCGTGCTTCCCGCTTCCGTCAAAAATCCGTATTTTTGCGCTCATAAAACTACGCAATTTATGTTTTCTACCGGGCAGTTGATCTTCGCAATTTGTTTTTTTGTGGCCTTCGTGGTGTTGATGGTCTTTAGTTACCGCCGCGACCGGAAATTGCACCGAAAACAGTACAAGGGTTCCCTATGGATCCTGGTGGGCTTTGTGATCTTCGTGTTGTTATTGTTGGCTGCCGAGTTGTATTTGCGCGGCTAAGATTCTTATTAACAATTATTTATGCTGAATTCCTTTTTCTGAAATTAGGAATTCTAGCGATTTCCCGATAAATTAGAGCATTCATTTATTGAATCTCCCCCCTTTTTGGCGATTCCGCCGAAGTGTTTTGCACTAGTATGATAGAAATACCCGGTATTGGGTATGGTTCGACTTGGTTACCGAATATAAATTTGTCACTATGAAATGCCCCCAGCCTGATTTCAAGTAATCGCTTGTTTGACAAAGGGCATTCCATCTTCGACTTAATTAAATAAGTAAAAAGATGAAACCAGCAAAACAAATCATTCCGCATCTCATTATGGTAGCCCTGGGTGTGATCTCGCTCACCCTGGCCTTTTCCTTTCTCGCAAAGAGCGGCAGGGAATTCACCGCACTCACCGGTATCATCCGTGTGATCGTGGCCTTATCGGCCGCTTCCATCAGCATCGCCTTACCGGGCTTTGTGAACATCGAAACCGAAAAGGACACCAGCGATAAACTGTGGCCCAAGATCAAGGCCGGAGGCGCACTGGCCATCTTTATCGTGGTGTATCTCTTTGATCCGGTGAATGGGGGGTGATTAGTTGGTTAAGCTCAAACGGAAATAATTCCTCTTACAAAAGAAATGTCATTTTGATTCTAAACTATTTGATCATCAAGAAAAACTAAAATATGAATCGGGAACCAGTACGGCTTAGTGAAAGTTTTGCCAACGAAATTGTCAATGAAATTGGTAAGTGTTGGCTCGACTATGATGATAACCTGCTTTACTTGGCAGTTGTAAAAGATTTT
>JBCCHR010000240.1:0-5063 GCA_039028655.1 Bacteroidota bacterium | reverse complement strand
TTTTGATCTTGTCCTGAAAAACAATGCATCCTTGCAATTCGCCATCGACCGCTATGAACGATACCGTTTTCCCCTCTTTGCGCAGTACCCGTAATTCTTTTTTTATTTCTTCGGAATAGAGCACGCCAGCATCGCTAAGTAGCGCCTCGTTTCCTACTTGGAGGCTTCGGCCCTCAACCACGCCCCGAACACCTTTGCCGGATACCGAGGTAAATTGGGTCACCTTGGCAAGCGTGATTTGCTGATCAAGCCCATATTGCACCAGTGCCACAGCCAAGGGGTGCTCACTGGGGCCGTTCACCGAGGCAGCCAGTCGGAGTAATTCATCCTCGCTAAAAGTGGATCCCCATATCTCAAACTGTGCTACATGAGGCTTCCCTTCGGTAAGTGTTCCTGTTTTATCCACCACCAGGGTATCGATGGCTGCCATGGTCTCAAATGCCCCTGCATCACGAAATAAGATACCGGATCGTGCACCACGACCTACGCCTACCACAACCGACATGGGAGTGGCCAATCCCAGCGCACAAGGACAAGCCACAATGAGCACGGCAATGGCATTGACCAGGGCGTACACATAGGCAGGGGAAGGTCCTATCCAGGCCCAAATAATAAAGGTAAGTACCGCAATGACAACCACCACGGGTACGAAGAAACTCGAAATACGGTCGGCCAGATTTTGTATGGGAGCCTTGCTTCTACTGGCTTTTCTCACCATGGATACGATCTGCGATAGGAGGGTTTCGGCCCCCACCCTTTCGGCGGTCATAATAAACGATCCTTCTCCATTGATCGTTCCAGAAACTACCGCATCACCTTTGGATTTGGATACCGGCATGGGTTCTCCGGTTACCATGGATTCGTCTATGGTGCTACTTCCTTCACGTATGGAACCGTCGACCGGCACCTTGCCCCCAGGGCGTACGCGAATCAGATCTCCAATGGCAATGCTATCGATAGGTACCTCCTGCTCCATTCCCGATTCCACACGAATAGCAACCGCCGGTGCCAGGTCCAACAACTGCCGGACGGCGTCGCTGGTTTTCCCATGAGCGCGCGCTTCCAATAACTGGCCCAGTAGGACCAGGGTCACGATCACGGTGGCTGCCTCAAAATACACGTGTACGGTCCCAGCTTCCGTTTGAAACTGGACAGGAAAGAATCCCGGAAACAGCAACCCAACTACACTGAATAACCACGCCACACCCGCCCCAATTCCTATGAGGGTAAACATATTAAAGTTGGTCGTAATGATGGATCGGTATGCCCTTTCAAACAGAAAACGAGTGGCGTAGAACAGCACCGGCAGGCTCAAGCCGAACTGTATCCAGTTCCAGTTGCGCTGTGGCATCAGCTCGTACAGCGGATTACCGGGTATCATTTCGGACATGGCAATCAGGAAAATAGGGAGCGTGCACCATACCGCGATGCGGAATTTCTTCAGTAGAGAAAAAGTAACGTCGGTTTCTGAGACCGAGTTTGGATCGTACTCCTCCACCAGGTCCATTCCACAGACAGGGCAATCACCGGGACGATCGTAGGTCTTTTCTCCCTCACATTGCATCGGGCAATAATAGACTCCGGTACCGGTTCCGCTTGGCAGTTCTTTTTTTGCTGAATCCTCCGCGCTGGGTTCGCTACCAGGTAGGTAAATTTGATACCGGTCGCCATGTTCCAGCAAGGCCTTTTCCAGTGTCTTTAACGGAAGACTTTGCGGAGCCTCAATAGATGCCGAAGCATCCTCCAGCAACACAGTAACCGCTTCGACGCCCTCTACGGAACGCAGGACGTTTTCGACATGCGTCCTACAACCATTGCAGGACATTCCGGTAATTTTGAATTCTTGTTTCATGGCATCAACCGGGGTATCTCACCCTTCTGCGAAGTTACGAACCATTTGAGGAACGAGAGTGCGCCAATAAAAAACGGATGGCGCGAAAGCCATCCGTGTGAGAACTTAGTTATTATGATGATCTTTCACCTCTTCATCGCGATACCGGCAACATTCATGCACCGATAAATAGGCTTCCTCCGTGGCCGTCACCTTTTTGGTATCGTGACCTACGTTGGCAATTTTCTGGTGAATGGTATCCAGATGAGTTTTGCGTTCATCGAAGATAAGACTAAGCATATGGGATTCGATATTCCAAACGGCGGATTTCACACCTTTTGTATTAAGTGCGGCCTTCTCTATCCTCACTTTACACATACCGCAAACACCATCAACTTCGATGGAGGACTTGGCATTTTTATTCTGTGCCTGCAACCCCATGGTTGCGATCATCATTAATAAGACTATTACTTTTTTCATGATTATAGGATTTTATAACGCAATCCGGTATACAAAGTACGACCAAAAATTGGGCCATATACAAAGGTACTATCAAAATTGGCACCAAATGGGTCGTCTGCACTCAAAATTGGATTGTCTTGTTGAAAATTATTGATATTCTCTCCGCCCACATACACTTCAAATCGGGGACTAAATACCCGGGTAAGTTGCATGTTAATGGTCGTTACCGTGGGGGTTCGCTCCGGCAATTGGAATTCGGGAGGATTGGTTTCCGTCTGAGGAAAAAGTTGGGTGTCCAACCAGTTAAAGGTCGCATCAAACTTCCATTGAGCGCCTTTTTCGGTAGGCGCAGTCTCATAACCTGCATTGACAAATACCCGGTTTCTAGGGGTCATCGGTTTTTCAAGTTCCCCCACATTAAAGGTGGTTCGCACATCGTAATTCTTGAAAGCAAGACGAAGATCCAGATTATCTATGAGCTCGTAGTTCACCTCGGCCTGGAAGCTATTCGCATAACTCTTCCCTTCCAAATTGTAGAATTGAATGAACCGCGGATTGGTCCAGTCGACCACCACTTGATCCACAAAATCGGTGCGATAGAAGTCCAGGATAAAATCGCCCTTTCGACCCAATAGATCGAATCGTTGGGTAAAAGAAATCCCATAATTCCAGGCACGTTCGGGATTGAGTCCTGCATAGTTGGCATTGGGTGTTTCTATTCTGATCACCCTGTTTGAAGCAAACAACTGCTGGTTTTCGGTAAAGATATTGGCCATTCTTCGGCCGCTACCTACGGAAAAACGCAGAGCCGACTTACCCCAAAGCTCATAACGCACATGCAACCGGGGAGTGACAAAGAATCCCATGATGTTGTGGTTGTCGGCCCGAACTCCCGCCGTGAGGTTCAGTTTTTCAAGGTTGTCGTAAGAGTACTCAAAGAACCCTCCCACCGAGTTCTCCCGGCGACGAAAGGAGGTCTGGATCACCAATTCGTCGTAGGCGTCGTAGGTGGCACTCAACCCCAACTTGATCTTGTGACGCGAATCGCTGATGATCGAATTATAGATCAAATTACCGTAAAAACTACGATGCGTGATGTCATAGGTTTTGAGACCAAAGTACGACTCCTGCTCGTGATAGCTGAAGGCCGACTGAAACCCGATACTTTGATAAGGGATCTCCGGGTTCACCCAACCCAACTTTGCTGCGGCATCAAACCGCTGGGTGTTGATCTCGCTGCCCCAGGCGTTGGTGGTAAAGCGATCACTGTCGGGATCGAAATCGACCTGACCGGTCTGCTTCTCGTCGTTCATAAACCTGAGGTTGAAAAAACTCACCAGTCCTTTCTCTGCATTGGTATACTGCCAGCGATTGAGCAGGTTAACCTGCTGCGCCAATGGAACATCCAGGAAGGAATCGTCATTGTTATCAAATTTTTGATCCCTGATATTGCCATGCAGATAAAGACCGGTCTGCCAACGATCCGAGACCTTTGTATTGAAATGGGCATTGAGTTCGAATCGGCCATCAATGGCACCATAGGCATTTACGAACAGCGGGTAGTCCTTGGAGGGTTTTTGCAATTCGGCGTTGATCTGCCCGGCGATGCTTTCGAAACCGTTCACAACACTACCAGCGCCTTTGGTGATCTGTATGCTCTCGACCCAGGTCCCTGGGATAAAACTCAGTCCGTAGGTTTGAGAGGCACCTCGAATAGCCGGAATGTTTTCCGTAGCAATTAAAATGTACGGACTTTTGAGGCCCAGCATTTTGATCTGTCGCGTACCCGAGATGGCGTCGGCGAAGTTCACATCGATCGAGGGGTTGGTTTCAAAGCTTTCTGATAAATTACAACAGGCCGCCTTAAGCAGCTCGTCGCTGCTTACCAGGATGGTGTTCTGTGGATTAAGCAAACTTCGGGTACTTGCTTTCCGCCTTGCCGAGATCTTAACCGCTTCAAGGTCGTTGCTGCGGTTTAACCGATGTACAATGCGCGAGTTGGAGTTGACCGCAATGGTATCTGTCGCATAGCCCACGTAGCTGATGATCAGTTTTGAATATTCTGAAGCATACGGGATGGTAAAGTTTCCATCAAAATCTGTGACCGAACCAATATCCGAATCCAGCCAAAAAACATTGGCTCCACCCAATCCGGTATTCTCCTCGGGAGCTTCCGCATCCAGAATCCTTCCTTCAAGCACTTCCTGCGCCATCAGCAGGCCGGGCATGAGAAAAAGTATCATTATTAAATATTTCATTATGGTTGTTGAATTAAAATGAATAAATCGTTCTCTGAGAATCAATTCAGAAAAAAACATAGGCAACCGTTGAATCCAACGGTTGGTTCATTTCAATTCAATCAAATAAGGAAGGTCTCGTACAGCACCTGGAGATCGTCTCCCAAAGGAGGTGGGCTGTAGTCTTTAAAATAGTCGATGTGTTGCGGGTAATCCCAGGAGAGGTCCAAAACAAAGACCGCTACAAACGAGGCCACGAATACCGGTGACAACTGCAGGTCGTGTGATACTCCCGAATAATTGTCGTCGGTTTCGACCGTGGTATACTGGTTATCGCAGCAATGACGTTCCACCTCAGGACCATCTTCGCAATCGGAAACCGGCATCGTCATCCCACAAGAAAGATGGGCCTCTCCCAACGTGATCTTGCCCATCATTTTGTGGTCACCACAAAAATGCTCGGCATAGGTGATACCGTTGTTACTTAGTAACAGCGGTATCACCTATGCCGAGCATTTTTGTGGTGACCACAA
>JBCCHR010000239.1:0-5119 GCA_039028655.1 Bacteroidota bacterium | reverse complement strand
CCCTTAGAATATTATTACTACCCCGAAGACTCGTCCAAAGTCGTACCAACCTATAGTTACAGTAAACGTATGTTTGATTTTTTGGAATACGAAATAGGTGTACCGTACCCCTGGCAAAACTACAAACAGGTGCCCGTACGCGATTTCTTGTACGCCGGTATGGAAAATACGACGCTTACTATTTTTTCTGAAGCGTTTGTGGTCGACTCTCTTGGATTTGTCGACAGGAACTATGTAAACGTCAATGCCCATGAGTTGGCACATCAGTGGTTTGGAAACCTCGTGACCGAAACCGAAGGTACACATCACTGGCTGCATGAAGGATTTGCCACCTATTATGCCTTGCTGGCCGAACGGGAGCTTTTTGGAGAGGATTATTACTACTGGAAATTACTACAATCCGCCGAACAATTGAAGGCTTTGAGTGAGCAAGGGAAAGGGCAATCGCTGCTCGATCCCGGGGCTAGTTCCCTCACTTTTTACGAGAAAGGGGCATGGGCACTGCACATCCTCAAAGAGTTGATTGGCGAGGTTGCATTTAAAAATGCAGTAACGGCCTATCTCAATAACCATCGTTATGAGAACGTGACTACGGAAGATTTTCTACGGGAGGTGAGAAAAGCGGCGGTAACCGATATCGCTTCCTGGGAAGCCGATTGGCTTCGGCAAACGGCGTTCCAATCGGAGCAGGCCTACGCGTCCCTTATGAAGAGCGATTTTGTTCGTGCCTATTTTGAAGCAAAGGCCCTGCGATTGCAGCCCTTTTCAGAAAAAGAAGGAGCGTTGCGCGACTTGCTCCTCAATGGCAATGAGTACACCGGGCAGGAGGCGGTATATCAATTGGCAGAAGTTCCAATGAAAAAAGCGATACCGCTTTATCAATTGGCGCTGGAAAGCGAGCACCTATTGGTGCGCCAGGCCGTGGCCGAATCGATACCGGAGATACCCAATGCCTTGAAAACCGGGATCGAAGGCATGCTCGAAGATGGATCATATGTGAGTAGGGAGCTCGCCCTCTCACGACTTTGGGAACAATTTCCGAACGATCGGAAGCGGTACCTGGAAGCCACCAAATACATGGAGGGATTTCAGAATAAGAACCTAAAATTGTTGTGGTTGGCGCTTGCTATTTCTTCGGAAGCCTACGGGGCAACGGCCAATGAGATATTTGTATCAGAACTAAAGACTTATGCTTCGGAGCGCTTTAGCTTTGAGGTGCGGCAATTGGCATTCGACTACTTGATACGGCTCCAGATCTTGGACGATGAGGTGATGGCGCATTTGATCAACGGCTCTGTGCATCACTACTGGCGATTCAGGGATGTGGCCCGGCAGGTGCTGGACGAGATGTGGAAGGTGGAATCGTTCAAAACACGGTTGATCGAAGTTTTGGAAACCGTACCGGAGGAGGAACGGCGTTATTTGCGAACAAAAATTGAATCGGAATGAGAGGATTGGTTATTTCTGGGGGAGGAAGTAAAGGATCGTTCGCAGGCGGTGTAGCCCAGTATTTACTGAAAGAAATGGGCCATGAGTACCAGATTTTCGTGGGCACATCGACGGGCAGTTTGCTCATCCCGCATTTGGCCCTGGACGAGATCGATAAGATCAAGCAGGTCTATACTTCGGTCGATCAGCATGCGATCTTTAGCCTGTGTCCGTTTACCATTAAAAAAGACAAGCACGGTGAGAAACAGATCGGCATCAATCATCTCAAGGTATTGCGAAATTTCCTCAGGCGGAGTAAGACCTTTGGAGAAAGTTACCATCTGCGCTCGCTCATTCGTGAGACGTTTACACGAGATGAGTTTGACGCGCTTAGGAATGGTCCCCTTGACGTGGTTGTGACGGTCTCTAATTTGTCTCTGAATACCGTGGAATACAAATCGATCAACGATTGCAGTTACGAGGACTACTGCGATTGGATCTGGATTTCCTGCAATTATACGCCCTTTATGACGCTCGCCAAAAAGGACGGTTGTGAATACGCCGACGGTGGTTTTGGTTGCATTGTGCCCATCGAGGAGGCCATTAATCGTGGTGCGACCGAGGTGGACGTGATCATTTTGGAGACGGAGGTTACCTTTTATAACCGAATGCCCTCACGTAATGTGTTCTCCCTCATAAGCAATATGTACGGCTATATGTCCGACCGGATCGAAAAGCAGAATATTCGCATTGGGAAATTCGTAGCATCCAATCAAAACACCATACTCAATTTCTACTATACTCCCACCGTGCTAACGACCAATTCCCTCGTTTTTGACGCCCCTATGATGCACGAATGGTGGGAAAAAGGGTTTCAGTATGCGCGAAAGAAGAATGTGCAGTTGAATGAGATCTGATCTCTTAAAAAACCAAGCAGGACTAGTTGTCCAGGTAAGTTATTTCTTCAGCGATCAGTCGTTGACAATCGAACTTTCCAAGCATCGAAAAAGCGTTTTTCATCAGTGTTTTTAGTTGTTCATGCTCTCCTAGTCGGTGAAGTAAGCTATCAATCGAGGCATTCAAGTTTGGACCTGTGTTGGTTGCCAGATACCCTAACTGATCTGCTGCAATGAGCAGTTGTTTGATAATTTCACGAGTTTTTTCAATTTTGATTTCGAGGTTCTTCTGAAGATGTAAGACCACTGTTTGTGCGGGAGTAATTGTTTTTAGATATTTTGCAAATACCAATCTTCTCTTGCTCCGTGTTCCCGGTCTACTGGTATCTTCAATCAGGAGCTGCGATCGCAATCCGGATATTTCGGAGACCTCGGTGAAGTTATACTTCTTTAGGATCGATTCGGTTGTGGTTAACCAATGATCCCATCGATTGAGGCTGTCGTTGTCCTTGTCTGCAAAAAGATCGACGACCTCTCCCAGTACCAACAATTGGTCGCTAAGCTCCTGGTTCGAACTGATGACTGATTTTCTCATTTTATTGTCTTTTGAATTTGTTTTGAATTGCTATTCAGGTAAAAGCATCGATTTCATGTTCCCGTCTTCGCCCTCCTCCTGGTGCCATTCCAGTCCCTCTTCGTTGAGCTTTACCTTAATTTGGATCATTGTGCGTGGATCGACCTCCTTAAGTTTTGAAGCTTCTACGATCACGTTGGCTACATCCAATTCCTGTCTTTTATCTGTGTCCACGATTTGTCCCGATAGGTTTTCCTGCAAGGAAGCGCGTACGTGCTTACTCAATTTTGGATCATCTTTCTTCATAAGTTTCATGAACTTGTTCGAAACCGCTTTTGAGTATTTTTCCATGGACGCTTCTTTTTCCTTACCGCTTTTTAGCTCAAGCTCCAGTTGCGATGATTTGTCGGCTATCAACTTTTGAATCGCGACCGATGTTTTTCTGTCAAAAGATTCCTTTTTCGACACATTCTTTAAGGTCTGGTATGTTTTTGAGTTAAAGTCCCGATTATCGAACACATCCTTAATAGGTTGTGGCTTCTCCTCGATGTTTTCGAGGGCAACAGGAATGGTAATTTCTATTTCCGGGGCTCTAAACCTTGGGACAGCGAAGTTCTTTAGAAGGGAGTCCTTTGCATAGACTTTCGCAATTTGTGCCGCCGTATAATCAGCCTCTGCTCTCGATTCTGTGATCTGGGAGACTATGGCTCCGATGTATTTGTTCAATGGAATAGACATAATTGTTTTGTTTGAATCAACCCCGGTCCGGGAGACCGGGATTGAGATTAATAAAAAATAGTGTGTCGGTGCTAAGGATTAGCCGGGGTAGGTGGCACTTCTTTTTCGGTCATGGAATCCTCCAGGATACCGAGCACCCGGTCCAAACCGGCTGGAATTTCGTCCTGTACCGCATGTACTTTTACGTCCAGCGAATAGGTTCTGTTCACCTGATTTCCGGAAACAGTGGATTTTCGCTTGGAGTAGTAGGCAGACAGTCGCGCACTTCCCCAGCCCCATCCGGCCTTGGCAGAAAAATTACCCCCGTATGCTTCCGCGCTGGTATTGCGCTGGTAGGTAGTGCTGGAGATCTTGGCGTTGAACTGGATGTTCACATCCTCCACCCTCAAATAGGGTATTGGGATAATCGCCAACGTTGGCACGTCCAGTTTGTACGTCAGCACTTCTTTCGATCCGGTAACGTTGGCGTCGAAGTTCGGATTTGCCTTGTCATAGGTAAAGGTTACTGTTTTGGCCTTGCCGTATTTCTTTGTTGGGGGTGGCCCTGGATCCGTCAATTCTTCAAACCCAATGGTTTGAATAAAGTCTAGGGTTGTCATGGCCGATTTTGCCTGGGCCTCGACAACTGCGTTCAATGGTCCTCCAATCATTGATGCAAAATCAATGCTGGATAATTCTTGTCCGTGATTCATAATTAAAGTTTAAGATAATACCTACTCTGTTTGTTATGGGCTTTTCGGTTTCCGCCAATGGAGCTTTTACTAAAACTCTGGTACAAAGTTGTGGCGAAAGGCAAGGCGTTTCAAGGGACAATGCGCTGAATTGCTCGGGGTGCAGGCCTCATTCTGAAAGGGGTGGCCACAAGGTCGATTTGGGGTTGGGTGCCCTGACTGAAAAGGGGTAAAAACCCCTACCATAGGCTTATGGCTCGATGTACTTTTGGAGAAACCATTTAAATTTCAGAAATCATGAAAACAATTACAAGAAGTAGAGGGGCTGTTCCTATTATAATTGTCTTCCTCAGTTTGATCACCTTGTCGTGTAAAACAGGCAGAAATATCCAAAAACTCGTTCCCGAAAAACTAATATCGTTGGAGCAGGCAAGGGAATTGATCCAAAACTATAATGTACATCGAGCCTTGATCATTAAACAATATGAGGACAGTGTGAGAAATCCAGGTGACGACTTTGTGCCTGCTAAATTTGGTGCCTATACTCGTGATGAATTAAAAGATTATTTTCGGTATATTGAGGTGTTGGCAAAATTAGCCAACATCGACTCTTTGGGATATCAGTTTTATTTTACAACGTATCCAGAGTCCAACACTTATCGCACGAATGAAACCGTAAAGTATCCCCGCAAGAATGGTTTTTGTATCGTACCCACAATGAGTAAGAATGGAATGGAATTCGGATTCCAGGTGTTAAGAACTGCAAATGGAAAATTTGAACCACTTCTGATCAAGGATGTGGTTGCTGCAAT
>JBCCHR010000238.1:0-5133 GCA_039028655.1 Bacteroidota bacterium | reverse complement strand
GGTACCCTGGGAATCTCCGAGGTACCGGCAATTTCCTTGTAATTTTTGTTTTCCAAATACAGGAATACCAATGCTTTGTCGATATCTCCCAAAGTCTTTACAGCGTCGTACATTAATTTTAGCTGTTCTTCTACCGTAGGGTCGTACTCCTCGGAGGTGATCTTAAAACTGATCGCTTCGTAATCCTGGGTCTGCACCTTTCGTTTGCTCTTGCGGTACAGGGTGATCGCAGTGTTCAATGCTACACGATACATCCACGTACTAAACTTGGAGTCTCCTCTAAACTTTGGATACGCCCGCCAGAGTTGTATGGTTATCTCCTGAAACAAGTCATTATGCGATTCGCTATCGTTGGTATACAGACGGCATATCTTATGCACAATGTTTTGGTTCTCCTCTAACTGGTTTACAAAACTATGTTCTAGTTCTTTGGTCAATGGTTTTTTGTTGGCTATTGGATTAGTGGGTGTGATCTGGGATTTGTTACAAATTTCCAAAAATTCACCGGATATTGCTCATTTCGATGGACGAAATCGTAAATTTGTAATTCAATTGTGTGCTATGAACGTACCAGACACCGGCAAGCCTCGGGTGGTAGTGATCGGAGGCGGATTTGCAGGTATTTCCTTTCTCAAGAACTTGCGAAAAAGCAATGTTCAGGTCGTTTTGTTCGATCGTCATAACTACCATACCTTTCAACCTTTGCTCTACCAGGTGTCTACTGCCGGTCTCGAACCGGATTCCATTGCGTATCCGCTTAGGAAACTCTTCAGGAAGAACAAGGATTTTCATTTCAGGATGGCCGAGGTTACTCAAATTGACCCTGTCAACAATATGGTGCATACCACCATTGGTGCGCTGCAATTCGATTACCTGGTGATCGCTACGGGTACCCGTACCAATTTCTTCGGAAACCAGAACATCGAATCCCTGAGCATGCCCATGAAAACGATCCCACAGGCGCTCAATATGCGAAGTTTGATCCTACAAAACATCGAAAAAGCGGATGAAGCCTCCGATCCGGAAGAACGTCGCCGATTGCTTAGCTTCGTGATCGCAGGTGCCGGTCCTACCGGGGTGGAACTGGCTGGTGCTCTGGCCGAATTCAGGAAGGGAATCTTGAAGAACGACTATCCATTTATTGCCAAAGAAGAGATGGAAGTTCACCTAATCGAAGGAGCCGATAGGGTATTGGCACCTATGACGCCCTCGGCCTCGAAAAAAGCGCAGCGCTCCCTGGAACGCCTGGAAGTAAAGGTGCATCTCAATTCGCTGGTGAGCGATTACGATGGTCGCGATGTGAGCCTCAAGGACGGTCGTCAATTTCCAGCAGCGACCTTTATTTGGGCCGCGGGAGTTACCGGTGCACCCGTTGCAGGCATCAATGCTTCTTCACTTTTGGAGCGACAAAACCGGTACAAGGTAGATCGTTTCAATCGAATTGAAGGATACGAGCACATCTTCGCCCTTGGCGATATCGCCTACATGACCACCGACGCCTACCCCAATGGCCATCCACAGGTGGCACAACCTGCCATTCAACAAGGAAGGAGATTGGGGAAAAACCTGAAATCGGTTCTCAAGGGTGGCTCCATGCGGCCCTTTACCTATTTCGATAAGGGTACCCTGGCCACCATCGGCCGTAACAAGGCGGTGGCCGATATTTACCGACTTACCTTTGGAGGGTTGGTGGCGTGGGGCCTATGGATGTTCGTCCATATCTGGTTCCTGGTGGGGTTCCGTAATCGGGTGATCACCTTCTTCAATTGGGTGTACAACTACATCAATTACGATCGCGCGGCACGCCTGATCATTCGCCCTTTTCGACCAAAGCCCAAAATGGGCTCCTAATGATCGTTACCGGATCGTTACCGGAATGGGATTGCCCGAACTTACAAAACTGCCGCCCACTTCATCAATATTCACGTCCATTTCGTCGCTGGTATCGATGCTTTTAATATTCACCTTCATCTCGTCGTAGGTATCAACGCTCTTTATGTTTACGTTCAGTTCGTCATAGGTGTTGATATCAACGATCCTCACGTCGATGGTTTCGGGAACCGCAGGCAGATCAAGATCGATTTCTTTTTTTTCTGCGGAAGCATATGCGCTGGGGATCCAATCGAATTGCTGAAGCACATTAAGGGTGAGACAAACGGCAATCACGGTAAGGATGGTTTTGGTGTAGAGATCGGTTCTCATAGTAGTAAAATTTTAAGATTATGTAGAGGAAGTATCAATTTTCGTTCCCAAATGAAACCAGGTGGACCGGCTCGGCTTTTCCTTTAAGAGATTGAGGCCCCATGGGAAGAACCCTGATCCCTTTAGGCAAAGCGTAATTGAGCTGCGAAAAGGCTTCAGAAGCCAGAATGTCGACGCCCAGTTCGTTGCATTTGGCCTGGATGCGTGCGGTGGTATTGAGTACATCACCCGAGAAGGCGATCTCTCGTTTTACCTGTCCCATTTCTCCAACCATCACGGGTCCGAAATGGAATCCCACCTTAAAGGTTGGCAGGCAATCATAGGTATTTTGAAAGTACTCCGATTTCTGAAGCAGTAATTCCTTCATCATATAAAAACAGCGAATGGCGTTGCCTTTTCGGAGGCCATTCTTCATTTTCCAAGACACCACGATCTCATCGCCCACGTACTGATAGATCTCGCCTTTGGTTTCGATAATCGCCGGGGTGATGTGTTTGAAAAAGTCCTTCAGAAAATTAAAATATTTTGCTTCGCCCAGGTTTTCGGCATGAGTGGTAGCGTCCTTCACATCAGCAAACATGAAGATGCGTCGTTCCCGCTTGGGTCGAAAGTACTTTCCCTTCAAATAATCCGGAAACACACCCGGACCAAATTTATCATTCACCATCAGGACGATGAGTGTTGCCAACACGATGAGTAACCAAATAATATAGTTCTTGACGAAAATTGCCTTTCCGAAGAAATGAAAAAGTTCCTCAACGACCTCTTCATGGAACATGGGCAGATCCAATTCCTGTCCGCTCAAGTACAAGCTACCCAGGGCACCGAGTAAGACGGCGACCAGGGTGTACACCACAACGATCAGGACCAGTGCCTTCCAAAAGGCAAACCTTCGCAGCCAATATTCCATGATATTAACGGTGATGGTGCCTCCCACAATGGCGGCCGAAATCGAAACAATGAGATAGGCGGTTAGGGCCGAGGTGAGGTCGTAATCGGACGTAAGTGCTCGATTGCTCAACAAAGTGATGTAATCGTAGAAAAAGATCAATAAGCTGAGCAATACCCAAGATACAAATATCCATAGGGCCCTCCGCACATAGAACATGAGCCTGTTTCTGCCCGTCATGTCTTAGCAGTTTTTGTACTTGTCATGGAGGCCTTTGCCTTCGATCACCATAGGAACGATCTTTTGCAACCGAGACTGTTTGGTGGCATCTCGTTTGGCCTCGGCAATATGGGCAGCATATTCACGCTGCTTTCCGGGCGTGAGTTTCTCGAAAGCGGTCTTGAAGGCCGCATTTTCGTCCAGGGTATTCTGGAGGTAGGGCGGAATGGAAACCCCGGTTTTTCGTTGCGGTTTGATCTCCTTTCCGGCCAGGCAATTTTCGATGGCTTCCCGGAGGTAGGACAGTACCAGGTCGTTTTCGATGGTGTCGTCCTTTTCGAAGCGCCATTGCCTGAGCGCCCGTGTAGTACCTTCCTGGGCATTCACCAGTTTTTGGGACGTATCTTTAAGGAACACCCCCTGATGGAACCAAATGGCGTAATGATTTTTGAAGGCGGCGATTCCGGCCACTAATTTCCCGTTGAGCGTGTAAGTAGGCGAACCCCACTTGATCTCTTCAAGCAGCTCTTTTTGTTGAAAAACGCTGCGTAATTGTTCTAATTGGGTGCTCCATTGACCGTGTTTGGCAATATAAGCATCTACTTTCTCGGTAGCAGTCATATTGGTATGGGTTGTTGTCCGAAGATAACCAATTTAGGGCAACTACCTAATAGGACCGCTCAGAAAAAATTCTGTAAAAGTTGGAACAAATCCGGGTTATTGTTTAACAAACTTGAGTGTCGCAGACCCGCTGTCGCTGTTCACTTTGAGAAAATAAATTCCCGACGAAAGTTGGGCAACGTCCAATGCGATCTCGGTAGTTACATCGCTACCGGGACTTTGCGCCAGTTGCTGTTTTCCGTTCACATCGAAGACGGAGATCGAGGTTACATTAACTGAAGGATCTACTTCCAGGGTAATTCGGTCACTCGCCGGATTTGGGAATAGGTTTTACAAGACTGGCAATTGAATTTTCCTCGACAGCCAGGAAGTTGTCGTACAGGTCCTGGAGGATATCGATAGGTTCGATTCCGGCAGCTTGTTGTCCAACGTTTAGTCGAATATAGGGGTCGTTGGGATCGTCATCGGCTCGGTATACCAGTAAATAGGCCGTAGTGGAGGAGGTCCCATCGGCCAGACAGCGAGAATCGGCACCTGGAAAATTGGCACCTTGCATGGCGGCCATCAATTTATCGGCCAGCGTACCTGAGGTATTGTTGAAATTGGCCTCCATGTTGTTGATCACACTCACATCGAGCAGGATATTACCTTGTACACTAAAGGTCGCTCCCTGTCGATCTTCTTTGTAATCGTCGGCCATGCTTCCGGTCCATCCCGCCGTTCGGGGGTTGCCCGCAGGATCGAGGTCGACAATCCCATATTGGCGAAATTCCGGGTTAAAGTTTTGAGCACTACAGGAGTCATTCAGTAATAACCAATCGATGATCTCCTGGGGAGACAAGCCTTCTTCCATCCTGGCGATGGCATTTTGCAGGTTGGTATTGGGAATACACACCCACGCCTGTGAATTTACTCCTCCCTTTCCTGGGATGATGTCGGTAATGATGTCGATGATACCGTTGGAGCCTACGCCGTTCACACAGGAAGCACCGGCCGAGCCCACTTCACCTGTGGCAGGATCGACGGCAATGATGGAAAACGTATCCTGGGCGGATAGACTCAAACAAAAAGTAAATGCCAACAGGAAAGAGTAAAGATTTTTCATAGAATTATATTTTTTGAGAAGGTTGAAGATGTTGGAAAAACGTCCTGTTTCAATACTTTTGAACGACGATAACCAACGATTCATAGTTTTATTTTTG
>JBCCHR010000237.1:0-5165 GCA_039028655.1 Bacteroidota bacterium | reverse complement strand
GGCCCTGGTATATCGATTTACCGGAGTGACCGACAGCGTGATCGGTAGTCCGGTGGCAGGCAGACCGCATGACTCGCTGGAAGATCAGATAGGATTCTATATCAATACCTTGGTGCTCAGGGACGTCATCGATGGTAATCATAGTTTTAAAGAACTATTCGAACAGGTAAAAAAGACCACCCTCGATGCATACGATCATCAATTATATCCCTTCGACAGCCTGGTGGAGGATCTCGACCTAACGCATGATACATCGAGAAATGCCGTTTTTGGCCTGATGTTCATCCTTCAGAACGCGCGGGATATGGAAGAGGCTCGATTTGATACCAGCCGTGTGGACGATGTGGTGGTGGAACGCTCGAAGACAAGCAAATTCGATCTCACCTTCAACCTTACGGAAGTGGGGTCGTGGATTTCACTTCGTGCCGAATACAATACCGACGTCTACGAGCGCACTACGATAGAGCGTTTCATCAAGGCATACAAACAATTGCTTCGTTCCATTGTTGCTTCGCCAGATACACGGGTTTCGCGTGTGGCGATCATTTCTGACGAAGAGAAGGAACGCGTACTCCAAACCTTCAACGATACTAAGGTTTCCTACGGAGACCAGACCTACCTGGAGTTGTTTGCCCATCACGCAAAGGAAACTCCCGAGGCCGTTGCGGTGGTGGCTGGTGGTAACCAGTTCGCCTATAAGGAGTTAAACGAAAAATCCAATCAGCTAGCCCGTTTGCTGATGCAACATGGCGTTGGTCCCGATGTATTGGTGCCGATCTACATTGAGCGATCCTTCGAAATGATCGTGGCCATTCTCGCAATTCTTAAAGCGGGCGGTGCCTATGTCCCTATCGACCCCGATTTCCCGGAGGAACGCACGAAATTTGTCTTGAGTGAGATCGAGGCCTCATTCGTACTCACTTCACCCTCTTTGTTGGCCCAAATTCCGGATAATTTTGAAGGTTGGGCGCTTACAGATGCATTGCTTGATGGGATTTCTTCGGAATCAATTGCGCTGGAAACCGCCCAGGATCAGCTGGCATACGTCATTTACACCTCCGGAACAACAGGTAAGCCTAAAGGGGTGATGAATGAACACGGAGGTTTGCTGAACAGGCTCCATTGGATGAAGGACGACCTTCAGGTAGATCAGGAATCCGTCTTTCTTCAGAAAACACCATACACCTTCGATGTATCAGTTTGGGAATTGCTCTTACCCTTCATGTTGGGTGCGAGACTTATTATTGCCAAACCCGAAGGACATAAAGATCCCTTCTACCTGCAGGAGTTGATGAATCAAGAACAAATATCCGTAGTGCACTTTGTACCGTCCATGCTGCAAGTGTTTGTCGACGCACGGGAGCAATCCATGCCATCCCTTCGCCATGTGGTTTGTAGCGGGGAAGCATTACCTGCCGATCTATTGGCGCGTTTTCGGGATACACTTCCGGAAGTAAGCATCCACAATTATTACGGTCCTACTGAAGCAGCTATCGATGTTACGGCAATCAACCTATCCAATACTACCTTATCTCACCAAGTTTCAATAGGCTACCCGGTTCCAAATACTGCCATTTACATTGTCAACGACCAACTGCTACCAACACCTGTGGGCGTAGTTGGAGAGTTGCTCATAGGCGGTGTCCAGGTAGCTAGAGGCTATTTGAAGCGACAAGAACTAACCGATGAAAAGTTTATCGCGAATCCGTTCAAGGAAAACGAACGACTATACCGAACAGGTGATCTGGCCTCCTGGAACGAGGATGGAAGCATCAATTACAAAGGTCGAATGGACGACCAGGTAAAGATTCGTGGAAATCGCATCGAACTTTCCGAAATATCGGCCGTCCTGGGCAAGCATCCTCTTATCAAAAGTGCGATAGCGTTGGTACATAAACAACAAGAAGAACCTGCCATTGCGGCCTATTACGTTTCAACAACGCAGCTAGACAAAAAAGAACTCCAAGCCTTCGTACGTGGCAGATTGCCCGAGTATATGGTGCCATACTTTTGGGTCGCGCTGGAACAAATACCGGTTACAGCCAATGGTAAATTAGATCGAAAGTCATTACCGAAGGTCAACGAAACCCACTTGATCCAGGAAAAATACCTTGCACCTGAAACCGAAGAAGAGCGCATCCTCGCCAGTGTCTGGGAACAGATCCTTCAAAAGTCTCCTGTGGGAAGGAAGGACAGTTTCTTCAATCTTGGTGGCGATTCCATTAAATCCATACAGGTGGTTGCCAAGTTAAAGCAACATGATTTTACCCTGAAGGTGGAAGAGGTCTTGAGATTTCCGGTACTAGAAGATATGGCAAAGCACTTGGAGGTCGAAACCAGAGAGATTGCTCAGGGAATGGTAGAAGGGGAGGTGCTTCTAACCCCAGTGCAGCATCGTTTCTTCCAAAAATATCAGGAACACCATTATTTCAATCAGGCAGTGGTGTTGCAGAGTCATGCTTCGATCGATGCTGCTCTGCTCTCACAGGCCATGGAGACCCTGGTAAACCATCACGATGCCTTGCGAATGCAGTTCGTGCCTGATGAGTCGGGTTGGAAGCAGACCAATAACTCCAATAATAAGTCGAGTTTCAGGCTTACATCGCATGACCTGTTAGATAGTGATAATCCCGAGGTGCAAATGGCAGCCATCGGGCAGGAGATGCAAGAAGGGCTGCACCTAACCAATGGTCCGCTGATCCAAGTGGGGCATTTTGTACTTCCCGAGACCGAATATGTTGTACTCATTGTACATCATCTCGTTATGGATGGCATTTCGTGGCGTATTCTACTGGAAGACCTTTCCCAGGTGTATCTCCAACTCCAACAAGGTAATGTTCCCAAGCTACCTTCAAAGACCAGTTCATATCAAAGTTGGGCAAGTGCCCTAGCTCTTTACGCCAAAAGTGATATACTGGCTGGGGAGATAGAATACTGGCAACAAGAATTGGATCGGGAACTGACCGTTCTTCCGCAGAAAACAGCAGAAGACAATTTTTCCAACGAGTATGCAAGTATTGCGATTAAGTTGTCTAAAGATCTCACTTCAAAATCTCAAACAAGTGCACATCAGGCATACGGTACAGATATGAACGATCTGCTGCTCACTGCACTTGGAATGGCGATGACAGAGGAATTACAACTTGGGGCCTTCACCGTTGAGATGGAAGGACATGGACGGGAAGATTTTGACCCTGATATTGACGTAAGCCGAACTGTTGGTTGGTTCACTTCCATGTATCCGTTCGTGCTTGATACACCGGCCTCCGAGGCAATCGACAACCTGATCCATGTAAAAGAGGCCCTGCGAAAAATACCGAATAAGGGAATGGGATATGGGGTGCTTCGATATCTTGGGGACCTAGTAGTTTCGGAGGTTCTAATAACTATGGTATTCAACTATCTGGGTGATTTGGGGGATGGTGTTTCTTCGGAAGAAAACGATATTTTCGAGTATGCCTCTGCGAACATCGGTTCGTATCGCCATCAAAAGAACTCGGAAGGCACTCCGATCAGTGTGTCGGCTATGATCCTTGCAGGGGAATTGTCGCTTACCTTGAATTATCTCGAATCCTTTATCGACACAGCGACGGCCGAACAAATCGGACAACGGGTGGAGCGATATCTTACTCGATTGATCGAAGACCTTGCGCAACACACTGTACCAAAATTAACTCCGTCGGATCTCACTTACAAGGGATTGTCGATCGCCCAGCTCGAAGCCATCAATGAAAATAATAACGTTCAAGACGTTTACAGACTATCGCCCTTACAGCAAGGGATCTATTTCACGTGGATGTCGAATGCTTCACCTTTCCTCTATTTCGAGCAAACCACGTACCGCTTGAGAGCTGAAAATCTCAATATCACGCATCTCGAGACTGCCTATAAAAAACTCATCGAGCGATACGATGTGCTGAGAACGAGTTTTACCAATCGATGGGATGGCCTACACCAAATTGTTTGGAAAGAAGTGCCTATCCATTTCAAACATACCACGATCGTAGAACATACCACGGATGAAGAGGCGGCAGAGACGATCCAAACCATAAAAACAAACGATCGCGCCCGTGGCTTCGATCTGGAGAGCCCTTCTCAAATGCGACTTCACGTGATCGAACTGGGAGAGGACCGTTACGAGTTTGTTTGGAGCCACCACCATATTCTGATGGATGGTTGGTGCTTCGGAATCTTATTTCATGACTTCTTCCAGCTATTGGAAGCCGAGTCATCACCATCTGCAATAACACTGGAGAAACCACCCAGGTATGCCGAGTACATCCGATGGCTGGATTCAATCGACACAGCATCATCCAAGACCTATTGGAAACAATATTTAGATGGGTATTCAGAAATTAACCAACTGCCAACCCAACCCACTTCGACGACCTTATACGACGAGAAGGAGCAATCATTCGAAATTGAGGGCAGTGACTTCGAAAAGATCACCCAATTCTGTGCAGATGTTGGAATTACACTCAATGTTTTCGTGCAAGGAATTTGGGCTCTTTTGCTGGGCAAGTACAACCAGCAACGCGATATCGTCTTCGGATTGGTCGTATCGGGAAGACCGGCGCACCTGGAAGCTGTTGATAAAATGATCGGTCTGTTTATCAATACCATTCCCGTGCGTTTGCGATACGAGGCTGGTGAAAAAGCAGCGACCGTTTTCCAGCGCATGCATGCGGAGGCCATTGATGGAAATCCACACCACTACCTGAATATCTCCGAAGTGGTGTCTCAAAATGAACTGGGCAATCAATTGATCGACCACGTTATGGTGTTCAAGGATTATTTGAAACAAGATACTTTGACGGGTGACAGTGACACGTCGTCTACCGGTATAGAGATTGAAGAGGCGGGCATATTGGAGCAAAACAACTTCGAATTCAATATCGAGGTAATCCCAAATCCTGATTCCTTGCGTGTGGAGTTCAATTATAATCGATATACCTATGACGGTCGTTTTATTGCGCAATTGCTGAATCACTTTAAGCATCTCGCCATTGCTGTTGTCGAGCATCAGGAACAACCTTTGGACGCTATTTCATATATGGCTCCCGAAGAAACCAATGCGTTGATCGGTACCCTGCATGGCGAGACTGTGGAGTATCCTTTTGAAACTGCATTGGAGTTATTTTCAAAAAAGGTAGCAGCGCAACCTG
>JBCCHR010000236.1:0-5181 GCA_039028655.1 Bacteroidota bacterium | reverse complement strand
TTTCAGACTGGAGTTTCCGGGCGTGAGCTCAACAGTGAGAAGCGAATTGGAATACATCCTCCAGGATAAAGATCAACGACAGTCGCAGGCGCTCTTCCTGGTCTCTACAGGTTCGTTCCAAAGTGATGGATTGGCCGGTCAAAACGCACTTACCAGTACGCTGGCCGAGCGAGTGAATAAACTGGTAGCCGATATCTTTGCCGACAGCGACGCCAAGTTTAAATGGGTTCCTTATTACGATCCGGGATCTCGAAGTGTGGATCAGCAAACCAACGAGCAATACGGTTTTCAGTTTTCCAGTGAACTTTCCAAAAACCTCTTGATCGATGGAAAAGTTGCTGTACCGGTAGGTGGGCCCAACGAGACCTCGGTGGCAGGTGATATCCGTTTGCAGTGGTTGGTAAACAAGGACGGAAGTCTTCGTATCAACTTCTTTAACCGCCAGGCCGAGTTGCAATTCTTTGGTGAAGACCAGATCTTCGAGCAGGGTGGAGGTGTGTCCTATTCGGTGGACTTCGATACCTTTAAGGAATTGATGCAGAAGTTATTCAACAAAAAAGTGACCCAGGAACCCAAAGAGGAAAACCCGAATACCCTGGACGATATGCAGCATCCGGTGAACTTCAAGTCGCCTTCGGACAGCAAGAAAGAAAACAACTAACTTATAGAGAGGCGATCATCGAGATCTCCACATTCACATACTTTGGCAAATTGGCCACTTCCACAGTTTCCCGTGCCGGTGCCGTAGCATCGTCAAAGTAGGAGGCATACACCTCATTAATGGCAGCAAAGTTGCCCATATCGCTGATGAAAATGGACGTTTTCAAGACATGGGTAAAATCCATTTGCGCCGCTTCCAACACAGCTCTCATGTTTTCCATGACTTGTCTGGTTTCGGTAGTGATGTCGCCAGTGACCAATGCACCGGTGGAGGGATCAATAGCGATCTGTCCTGATGTGTAGAGCATGGTGCCGTTCATCACGGCCTGGTTGTAAGGTCCGATAGGAGCCGGAGCTTTCGATGTGTGGATTATTTTCTTCATCTAAACAAAAATCAAGTTACAGATTACGATCGCGCTCTCGACGCTTGTCGTATTTAATTTCGCTAAGTACGGAGCTTTTGATACCTATAAAGAAGTTCCATGTGGTGTTTACGGCACCGATGGGAGTCCAGTTGAAACGGATTACCCAACTCTCGAGGTCTCGAACAAATCGGAACTGGGTGAGGGACACCCCGCGATTCTTAAAGTCGTAACCCGAAGAAACGCCTACCGACCATCGGGGGGAGAGTTCCACATTAGAACTCATCATGAGCGACTGGGACGATATCTCATTTTGCCGTGCACTGTTGGAGTAGGTGAGAGTATAGGCCAATCGAAGGTCCCAGGGCAGGTCGTATTGGTACCAGGACCGATCCTTGAGGTCTTTTTTCTTTTCCTTGGGATCGTAACCGGTATCACCCAACGGGCGTGCCGAACCGAACAGGTCATCGGGACGTCCACCATTCCTAAAGGTGTCGTTGTCGAAATCTTCTTCGGAATCGTCATCGCTACCCTCAAAATCGCGGCTACTGAAGGAATAATTGAAACTAATGTTACCACGTGTCAACCTGAAAAGGCTCCCACCGTTGTCGATGTTGAACTTATCGATCCTTTGGTTGTTGCTGTTGAGCGCCAGTGGATCCAATTCCCCATTGATATTGAGGTCGAGTTTTTTGATGATCGGTATTCCCGCCGAAAACGAAATAGGCCTCAGCCTCAGGGAATCGGCCGAAAACACATAGCCTCCATTAAAATTGAGGTTGTTGATGAGATTGATCTTTTTGTCCTCAGTAGCCGTGGTGTCCGGATTTCTCACCTTGGCTTCCAACACGTTACTCAAACCAAAGGTCAGACTACTGCTAGTGGTAAGCCCTGGTTGCCCATATAGGCTCCCTTCAAATCGGGAATATTGTACGATCTCTTCGTTGATCTCGGGGTCGGCCGTCGCAGGAATAATGTATTCGTCGTAGAACTGATCAAAACCGGGCGTGATATTGTAACTTATCGATGGTCGCAGGGTGTGGCGAATAGTTTTCAGCTTTCCATCGCCTTTAAAATCGAACCGTCCGTAAACCGTGGTTCCCAATCCTACCGAGAATCCGTAAGTACGAAAGGCATCAAAGCCATTCACCGTGTCCTGAACTACACCACCGTCTCCATTATTCAAATCAGTGTCGAAGTCTCGTCGTATGGTCTTGGTTACCCAGGTTTCCTGGTAGGTAGTACCAGCAGTCACACTCAGGTAATCCAGCAGCTTGAAATTGGTGCTTATCGGGATGGTGTGCTGAGCACCGATTTGCGCATTTCGGAACATCTCCGGCTTGAAAAAAAGTGAGTCGGTTGTTTGTATGCGATTCTCACCGTTCAGATTGTATTGAAAGTTGATGTTCTCTATGATCCCCTTTTTGGTGCCAGTCTTGGGAGCGAACGGGAAAATCCTCGATATACTGCCGTTGAAGTTAGGCAGCGACATAGTAATCGTCTCTGTCTGGGTATTCTGTGTATGGGTGGCAGCAATGGTAAACTCAATGGCAGGTTCTGAATCGAAGGTCTTGGAATAGGAAACAGAGGAGCTCAGGGTGTTTACCAGCTGACTCGCATTATTGGTCTGGTTGATCGATCGTTGCAAGAATCGGCTACTTCCCAGGTTCACCGATGCTGAAAATCGCGAACTCGGATTGGCTTTCTGGTCCTGGCTGTGGGACCATCGAATATTGTACAAGGAGCTTTGGGAGAAGTCGGGAAAGCCTCGCTCACTGTTGATCAAACTCTCGTAACGTATACTCACATTCCCCCTGAACTTATAACGCCAGGCATAATCGCTGTCGGCTCGCAGACCATAACTACCATTGGTGTAATAATCGCCCACCAGGGTGAAGTCCACATAATCGTTGATCGCAAAATAATAGCCCCCATTTTGAAAAGAGAAGCCACGATTGTTATTTTCCCCAACGTTGGGTAACAGGAATCCTGAGGCACGGTCTTCGGTAAGTGGAAAAAAGGAGAAAGGCAGGCCTATCGGAGTGGGAACATCGGCAATGTACATATTGGTGAGACCGGTCACGATCTTTTTACCCGGCACAAACTTGGCCTTGCGGGTGTAAAAGTAGTACTCGGGGTCTTCGATATTTGTAGAGGTCGTGAACTTGACATTCCGAAGAAAATATACAGAGTCGTTTACTTTTTTTGTTACTTCTGAATTGGTAATGAAGCCTTGTTGTTCGGTAAATGCATTATAAATTATGGCTTTTTTCGTATCCGAATTGAATTTCAATGAATCCGGCTCCACCTGATTCTGTCCTTGCACAAATACCGGGGCTTGCTGGTACACGCCGGAACTATCGATCCCTTTGGCATACACCTCATTGTTGTTATAGTCCAGTACGATCATCCCGGCATCAATGCGATAATCCTCGTAAATAATGAATGCCTGATTGTACATATAGATCTTACCCGCCTTTCGGTCCACATAGACGTAGTCTTCACCGTAGTATTCGATAATATCTGTGAGTAAGGGCTCTTTTTGGGGCTGCAGGGTATCAGGTTTGACCGTATCGCTGATGGCTTCAGAGATCGTTACCTCTCGGGTGATCAATGTATCGAGCACTCCACTGGCGGTGGTATCGATCTCTGTTTTGGTTTCGATCACCACAGATCCCCTGTTTGGCGGGTCCTGTGCAAGCATACGATCACTGCCAAAAAGCAGAAAAAAGATAAGTACATACGATAAATGCCAACGGACCTTCAATGAAATGATGCTAGGGGTTTGTCGATATCTTTCTTGATAAATTAAATCTCAGGACGCAAAACCAACATGGTCTATGCATATATTGGCTTAGTTTTTGCCTGTTCAAAATTAAACCTTTTTTTGGGCTTGCAATTTCTAATAACAAAAATTTAAAATAAGCCTGTTTATAAGACGTTAGCAACATATGAGACTGAAATTAGCATTGCTTCTTGTCGTAATTACGACCGCGCTATTCGGTTTTAGCCGAAATAGCCACAACAACAATACCACAAAACCTTTTGTGGTGGTCTTGGATGCGGGACATGGTGGACATGATCCCGGCAATCGAGGCAACGGATATTTCGAGAAGAACATCGCGCTTAGCATCACTCTGGAAACGGGTAGACTGCTGGAGAAGCACGACGATATACAGGTGATCTACACCAGAAAGACTGATAAATTTGTAGAGCTATTTGAACGAGGTGCCATCGCCAACAGGGCCGATGCAGACCTATTTGTTTCCATTCATTGCGATGCTTTTACCAATAATGCCCATGGTGCCGGAACTTTTGTGTTGGGATTACACGCCAACGAGCGCAATATGGAAGTGGCCAAGAAGGAGAATGAGGTGATCTTTCTCGAAGAAGATTTTGAAGAGAATTATGCAGGATACGACCCCAATTCACCTGAATCGTTTATTGGTCTAACACTGCTTCAGGAAGAGTTCCTGGACCAAAGTATCATGCTCGCAGGTTTGATGCAGAACAACTTTGTGAATCAGCTCAATCGCAAAGACCGAAGCGTCCGACAGGCCGGATTTATCGTATTGCACCAAAGTTACATGCCCAGTGTGTTGGTGGAAACCGGCTTTCTTACCAACAAAAAGGAAGGGGCTTATTTGAATTCGAAGAAGGGGCAAAAGGAAATAGCCAAATCCATTGCCGATGCCATCATTTCCTATAAGAAGAACATCCAATTGGCCACTAGCGATGCCCAAAATCCTGTGATCACACAAGACGAGATCGATGAAGCCATCGAGTCGACCGACGAAAAGATCTATGAAGGGATCACCTTCAAGGTGCAACTCGCCGCAAGTAGCAAAAAGCTGGACACCAAGCCTTACAACTTCAAAGGACTCAAGGAGATCACGCGCAACAAGGAAGACGGCCTTTACAAATACTACTACGGAGCTACATCCGATTACAACAAGATACAGCTTATGAAAACTTTCGCGCGTGAAAAAGGGTATTCCTCCAGCTATATTGTCGCATTCCAGGGAGACACGAAAGTACGGTTGCGGGATGTGCTGCGACAAGAGGATCGATAGACCGATTTTTTCAGTAGAAATCATACATCCGAAGTTCTCCAGGGAAGGCGAGGACTTCTCTCCTTAAAGTGTTGCTAATCTTTTCT
>JBCCHR010000235.1:0-5199 GCA_039028655.1 Bacteroidota bacterium | reverse complement strand
GGTGCTGCCCTTCTTCTACCAACATCTGTATCAGCTCTTTGGTGCGATCCAGGGGATACATTTTACTTTCATAGGCCGCAAAGGGGGCAATCCCAATGCATTTCTTAGGTTCCCTCACACCCCGTTTACTAACACTTATTGGCAGGGAACCTAAGAAATGCATTGGGATTGCCCCCTTTGCGGCCTATGAAAGTAAAATGTATCCCCTGGATCGCACCAAAGAGCTGATACAGATGTTGGTAGAAGAAGGGCAGCACCAGATCCTTTTGTTTGGTGGTGGCCCGGAAGAAGAGGCCTTACTCAAGCAATGGGAGTCGCAGTTTGAGCGGGTGACCAATGTGGCCGGCGTGCTCACCTTCGATGAGGAACTCAACCTGATCTCCAATCTCGATCTTATGGTGTCCATGGATAGTGCCAACGGGCACCTGGCTGCTTGCTTTGGCATTCCGGTGATCACGCTATGGGGCGTGACGCATCCGTATGCCGGTTTTGTGCCCTTTGCGCAGCCCGATGATCATCAAATAAAGGCGGACCGAAATAAGTATCCCCTCATACCCACTTCGGTGTATGGCAATAAATACCCGGAGGATTACAAGGAGTGTATGGGGTCTATCCCACCTGAAAAAGTACTCGAAAAGATTCGTTCTTTACTGTAAAAAGTAACGTTTTACACATCATCGAAATCGATCACCAACTCTGCTGTGGTAGGATGTGCCTGGCAGGCGAGAATCAGGCCTTCGGCTAGTTCGCTATCGGTGAGAATCTGGTTCTTTCGCATTTCCACTTCGCCTTTGGTCACTCTCGCGATACACGTGCTGCAGATACCTCCCTGACAGGAGAATGGAGCATCCAATCCATGATCCAACGCTGCATCGAGCACACACTTCTTTTGCGACATCACAAACGAATCCGTTTCGTCGTCCAGCGTTACCGTCACTTTTGTATTGCCTTCATGGACTTCGGTAAGACTGCCGTCTTCCGAAGAAGTAAACAGCTCGAACAAAATAACATCTTTGGAAACCCCACGCTCTTCCAGGGTCTCAGTTACCGTTTGGATCATGACCTCAGGTCCGCATAGGTAAAAAGTCTCGAACTCGGTTTCTGCGTATTTGTTCTTCAATAGATAGTTCACCACGGATCGATCGATGCGGCCTTGCATGGCATTGTATTCTTTGGTGCGGCTGTAGATGTACTCTATTTTGAAACGATCGTTATACCGGTCCTTCAACGATTCCAATTCTTCGTGGAACATGGTTTCGGCCTGACTTTGGTTGCCATAGACCAAAACAAAGTTGGATTGCGGTTCTCGCTCCAAAGCATCCTTGATGATGGAGAGCACAGGGGTAATGCCGCTACCTGCCGCGAAGGCGGCATAGGTGTTTTGGTTTGAAACGTTTGGTTCAAAAACAAAATTTCCCTCCGGAGGCATTACAGCAAGCGTATCGCCTACTTTCAGCTCGTCGTTTGCGAATACCGAGAAGGTACCGTCTTTCACCTTTTTTACACCCACCCGGATCGTTTCATCTCCGGGAGCGCAACAAATGGAGTACGCGCGACGCACTTCGGTATCGCGAATCGTATGTTTGAACGTGATGTATTGTCCGGCCTTGAACTGGAAGGTTTTCGCGAGTTCTTGTGGAATTTCCAGTTCGATGGAGACCGCATTAGGGGTCTCTTGTTTTATTTCTGAAATGACCAGGCTGTGAAAGTTCGGCATAGAAAAATTTTTGGCAAAAGTACGAAGGAATTTTTCCTTGTGTAAGAGGTGGTATTGGAAAGCTGTTCAAATTTTGCCACAAATCTCCTGAGATATGAAAAAGAAACGTATTTTTACGGTTCCTTTGCGCGGTTGACATACTAAAAACAAAGGATTTAAGTTAGATTATCATAAACTGAAAGAATTTTGAAATACGTACAAAGAATTACGATACTCTTATTCGTTGTTTTCCTACTGAGTGCATGCTCGCGCAAGAAGAGTAGTTTCATGAGCAGAAACTACCATGCCGTTACCGCCGAGTTCAATGCGATCTACAATGGGGAAGTTGCTTTTGTAGAAGGAAAGGAAGAGCTGGCACTAACTTTCAGAGATAATTTTTGGGAGATCCTACCGGTAGAGCGCATCGAATTAAAAGAAGAACTTACCTTACCGGGACAGGCGACGAATCCCAAGTTCAATCGTGCCGAAGAAAAGGCTGCCAAGGCCATTCAGAAACATTCCATCTACATTAACGGTAAAGAATACAACCCACAGATCGACGAAGCATACATGCTTTTGGGGAAAGCCCGCTACTACGACGAGCGATTTGTAGCGTCTCAGGATGCTTTCAATTTTATTCTGAATAGATACCCCACCAGCAACAGTATCAACGAGGCCAAAATGTGGAAGGCCAAGACGAATATCCGTTTGAATAACGAGGAAGGCGCCCTTGAAGAGTTGGCCAAGCTTTTGAAGGAAGACGACCTAAGCGAGGAAGACAATGCCGATGCTTCCGCCATAATGGCGCAGGCGTTTATCAATTTGGATTCTTTGGACGCCGCATTGCCCTACATCAAACTCGCTTCGGAATTTGTAAGAGATAACGAATTAAAAGGGAGATATTCCTACATCAAAGGGCAATTGTACAATCGCCTCGGGGAAAAGGACAGCGCTAATATGGCGTTTCAGGAGGTGATCGACCTCAACCGCAAGTCGCCTCGGGTGTACATGATCAATGCCTACATTGCTCAGGCTCGAAACTTCGATTACGAAAAGGAAGACAAAATAGCCTTCCTGGAGTTGCTCACCGACCTGGAGGAAAACCGTGAGAATCGTCCTTTTCTGGATATTATCTATAACCAAAAAGGAGAATACTACCGAAATACCGCCAATATAGACACGGCCGTGATCTACTATAACAAGTCGATCAAGGCGTTTCGTGAGAACCGCGTGCTACAGTCGGTGAATTACAGTACCCTGGCCGAGATCAATTTTGACGCCGCCGAGTACAAAACGGCTGGTAAGTACTACGACAGTACCCTCACGTTCCTCGATGAGAATACACGTCCCTGGCGCCGTGTAAAAAAGAAACGCGAAAACCTGGACGATGTGATCAAGTACGAGGACATTGCGGCCGAGAACGATTCCATTCTTCGAATTGCGGCGATGACTGAGGCGCAGCAAGTGGCGTTCTTTACTGAATACACTTCCAAGTTGAAGGCCAAGGCCATTGAAGATTCGATCGCTTCGGCCAAGGCGTTGGAGACCATTGAGAACAAGGAGTTTTACAAGAAACAGAATCAGGGTAAGAACGAGGGAGGAAGATTCTATTTCTACAACAGCACCACGGTGGCTTACGGGAAGGTAGAATTCAAGAAGATCTGGGGAGATAGAAAACTGGAAGACAACTGGAGAGTTTCTTCGAAGCGAACTACACTTACAGACTCGGAGGTTTCCGAAGGAAAACAGGAGCCTATTTCAGAAGATGAGCGTTACAAGCCGGAGACCTATCTGTCTAAGATCCCTAAGGATCCCCAGGTGATCGATAGCCTAGCGGGTGATCGAAATTTTGCCTATTACCAATTAGGGCTTATTTACAAAGAGAAATTCAGGGAGTACAACCTGGCGACCAATCGTTTGGAGAAGCTTTTGTCCTACGATCCCGAGGAACGCTTGGTACTGCCTGCCAAGTACAACCTTTACAAGATATACGACTTGTTGGAGAATACGGCACTTGCCGATAAATGGAAGAACGATATTCTCACCAATCATCCCGATTCCAGGTATGCTGAGATACTTCGCAACCCAAACGTACAGTTGGCGACGGACGAATCGAGTCCTGAGTTCAAGTACAAGGCGCTTTACAAGGAGTTTGAGAAGTCGCGCTATCAATATGTGATCGACACGGCGGAGGAATATATCACGCTCTATACAGGGAACGATATCGTTCCGAAGCTGGAGATGCTCAAGGCTACCGCCCTGGCACGACAGGACGGTTTTGAGGCTTATAAGAAAGCCTTGAATTTTGTGGCGCTCAACTATCCGCAGTCGGAAGAAGGAAAGCAGGCTCAGGATATCTACGCAACGGTGTTACCCAAGCTTGCGGTCAAGGAGTTTGTAACCGCTAAGGAAGAGGACAGCTGGAAGGTTGTGTATCAGTTTGACGCTTCGGAGCGTGAGGATGCAGAGGCATTGTTAGAGCAACTCAATGACGCCATCGCTACGTTCAATTACACCAACATGTCGGCTTCCATGGATTATTACGACCCAAGCACGAATTTTGTGATCATTCATGGCCTCAATACCCAAATGGGTGGAAGAGGCTTTGCCGAAGTGCTTCGTGAAAAGAAAGAGTACCGAATCAAGCATCCGTATTTCGAGATCGCCACACCCAATTACAAGGTGATCCAGATCCATAAAAACCTTAATGATTATCTGGCTTCCACGAACAAGGAAGTAGAAAACAGTAATCCCCAAAATTAATCCCCTATGTTTTCAGACAAAAAAGATAAAAAGAGTATGGAACCATCAGCAAGCCAAAACAGAATCAATGAAGGAACCCACCTAAAAGGAGATATCAACTCTACCGGGTTTTTCAGAATAGACGGAAAAGTAGAAGGATCGATCAGCAATCCTTCCAAAATAGTATTAGGCAAATCCGGAAGTATTGTCGGCAAACTCACCTGTGAGAACGCCGATATCGAAGGACGCTTCGAAGGCATTTTGGACGTTTCCGGGACGCTTACCCTAAAGGCGAGTGCCCATATTGAGGGCGAAGTGGTCGTGGGTAAACTGGCCGTTGAACCTGGTGCTACTTTCAACGCTTCCTGTGCCATGAAAGGATCGTCCAAGGCGAAACAACAGCCTGTAGAGACCAAAGTGAGCGAGAATAACGAAAACGCTGCAGCACAAAACTATCCTTTTGACAGATCCAAAAGAATCCAAAAGTCGAAAACAGAACAGCAAAGCCAATAATTATGCCCGGTTTTCAGGGATTGCCTTTCAAATGGTGATTGTGATTGGCCTTGGAACTTATGGTGGCTATAAATTGGACGAAGCCTACCCTAACAAGTACATGGCCTATACGCTGATCTGCAGTTTGTGTTCTGTTGGGATCGCGTTATATATCATGATCAAACAGGCGCAAAAATTCTCAAGTAAGAATGATGAAAAATAACCTCCGAAATTTTACGCTCAAACTGCTGGGGCTGGCGGGTGTTCTT